>JBEDKY010000334.1:0-29200 GCA_041171905.1 Pseudomonadota bacterium | reverse complement strand
TTCCGGTAGAATGTGGATACTCGGATGAGAATTGCTCTGTATCCATTCGTTGATACCAGGGCCCGTTTCGTTTTGAATGAACCTGACCAACCGGCGCGCCAGCCAGTGGACGCCGCGGTCATCCCATTCGAGCTCATCCAGAGTCAGCCCCTTCACGCTACTTGTCGCGATTTTTCGGCCGCGTCTGAAGAAGCTGACGACCGGGGTGTCGAGCGGTCCGCAGGCAAAAACACATTCATAGCGCAGGCCTGAGGTTCGGCAAATCACCAAATAACCCGAGCTTGTGCGCGAAAACAGAAGCCAAAGGCCAGAATGGAAGACACTCGTCCACGCGTGGGGTCCGTACATGCTTTGAAATGATGCATTTGAAATGTACGCAACCAGATGGCTGGGGTGTCCGGCTTTGTCGTAAGCCGTTTTGAGTTCAGTGTTGTTGAGCAGTTCGGAGCCCAGCTCAGAGGTCCAGGGGACCATCGGCAGGTCAGCGAGTCGCATGGGAGTTCTCCTTGTCAGGCGATAACATCGCGCTCAAGGCGTGAATTAGCACTTCGACTTGTAGGCTGTCCTGCGCGGCGGCGGCAGACATTTGACGCTCAAAGTCTTGCTCTTAATTTTGCATCACGGTGCGGCAACGAGCGTGCGCCAGCCGAATGGGTCTGCAGATTTTCCAATTTGGATGTCGATGAGCGCCTTCTTGATGTCCATGCTGACCCGACCAATCCGGCCTTGGTTGATTTCGATCCGCTCTGCACCGTCAACGAACTCAATCACTGGTGACACGACTGCTGCGGTGCCGCAGCCAAAGACCTCGGTCAGGGAACCGTTACGAATGTCGCGCAGAACGTCTTCGATATTCAGTCGTGTTTCTTCAATTGTGTAGCCAAGATGTGCGGCTAGTTTGAGGATGGAGTCGCGGGTGATTCCAGGCAGAATGCTGCCCGTCAGCGCGGGTGTGAGGATTTTGCGGTCATAGACGAACATGATGTTCATCGCACCGACTTCTTCAACGAAGGTGCGCTTCAGCCCGTCCAGCCAAAGCACCTGCTCTGCACCCGCAGCGCGCGCCCGTTGCAGCGCGGGCAGGGCGGCAGCGTAATTCCCGCCGCATTTAGCTTCGCCGCATCCGCCGGGTACTGCGCGCACGTGCTCGCGTTCAATATAGACGGAAACCCCGGTTTCGCGTTTGTAGTAATTCTTTGCCGGACTGACGATGACGAAAAATCGGTATGCCAGCGATGCTCGATATGAGACGCCTGTATCGAGTCCAATGAGTGTCGGACGCAGATAAAGCGACCCGGGATTGTCGAGGATCCAATCCTGTTCAACGGCTACAAGTTCCTGGATACACCGGAGGAATAAATCCTCCGGAACCGGTTGCATGCCGAGACGTGTGGCTGAATTTGCAAACCTGCGCGCGTTCTGCTCGGCCCTGAATAGGTAAATTTGCTCGCGGTTTTTGGCGTCACGATAGGCCTTGAGCCCTTCAAAAACTTCTTGTCCGTAGTGAAAAACGACAGCATCTGGGCTCAGGTTGAAGGGCGCGTATGGCAAAATTTCCGGAATCTGCCACCCGCCCTTTTGCGGCAGGTAGTCGCACACGAGCATGTGGTCGGTTTGGGTACGGCCAAAAGGAATGTCATCGGCGAGGGTCGGAGGAGTTTTTCGCTTGTGACGCGGTAAAAGGTTTTTGAGAACCCTTTGCTGAACAGCAGACTGAGGCATAGCTTCTTCCCCCGCGGCGGTTCAGCACTGATTTGTGCCGAAGGTCGCCGACCCGGCGGTAGAATAGAGTCTGCAATTCAGGACGCAAGCCCCCCATGACCCTTGACAACCATTTAGCCGTTTTCATATAGGGCTGGTGTGTTGGGGCATCGACAAGTGGTAAGTCAACGGATTTTGATTCCGTCATTCCTAGGTTCGAATCCTAGTGCCCCAGCCACACTCACCTGCTTTCATCCCTTCGCGAATAGCGCCGAAAGCTCATCTTTCATTTTTAGAACTACGTCGACTTCTACGTCCATATCGACGGGAAGATTTTTGAGCACTTCCAGCGGTGTGAGTTTGTTGTCGTCCTGCAGCGACATTATGATGGCTGAGCGGACTGCCTGAACCGAAGCTGTCTTTGTCAGGTGCGGATGCACGGCGTCGCCCAGTTTGTTGAGAATCGCCACGCCGAACTGGTTGTTCAGAACCGCACTCGTTTGAACAAGGTCTAGTTGGTATTCTTTGTTGAGCTGAGCTCGAAGCGTATTGGCATCCAGTTTGCCAAATTTAATGATGTTGCCGATGTCGCCATTGGCAACACCGCGGGATGCAAACTTCTCCAAATCACTCACTGGCACCGAGCGGATCAGCGACCCGTAGATGAAATAAATGCGTTTGTCCTGCACGGTGTAGTTTGCATTTGTGCTTTCTATTGTTGAGTCGACTTTCCGCTTGCATGAAGGCAACAGCGTGGAACCGAGAGCCAGAGTGGACACAATGACCGAAAATAAAAGACGACCCGACATGGCGATCCCTCCCACTAAATAATGCTTCTGTCTTGAGACTGATTCGGACTATTTGAGGCAGGTGACCTTCAGGTTGGCACTGCAGTTGAGGCCTTCGTCTGTCACCAGAGTCTTCAGTTTCGGCAAGCCTCTGAGCAGCTCATCGATCTGACGTTGCGTGAACTTATTACCAAGCAAATGCAAAGTCGAGACATTTTTGAATGCGAGGATCGGAGAAATGTTTGTAAGATTTTTTCCCGACAAATCGACGTGCTCGAGCTTGCGTGTGGCCCAGCGCGCCAAATCTGCAGGTTTTTCGATGTTCACATGGTACATCGACATCGAGTCGAGGATTGCATCCACTGTCCGCTCCTCTTCTGCGCTGAGCTTTTTCTTGCTCAGCCATTCCTCAGCACTCAGTGTTCTGACTGCTGTAACGCTCTGAACAGTCTGATCATTGTTCGCAGTCTGTGTCTGCTCTGTAACTTTACTCTGTGCGCTGGCTGCGGATTGGGATTCTGTTGCAGGTTTGCAAGCTGTCAGCGACGCGAGGAGCGAAAGCAGACAGACGCGCAACAATTTTGTTTTTCCCGACAATGACATAGAAAACCTCCGCCGAGACAATTTCATTTTCATATCGGTAAAATTTTGGAAATTCTTTAACAAATTATATAAACAGTCTTTATTATTGATTATTTAGTTGTGGATTTTCGTTGAGCTCGATGAGTCGAAGGCTCTCCAACGAATGTTCACGTCAATGGAAACATGACGCTTCAGGCGCGTCTCGCTTCCTTTCGGTTCTCGGTTAGACTGATGGCAACGATTCACGATAACTGAGAAAAAGGGTCCTCTCCGTCATGGCCGGACAACATCACTGTTCTTTTGTCGCACGCATGAACTGGCGCCGCTCGGGCGCCTCCGTGCATCCGTCGGTTCATGTACTCAGCCTTCAACAAAATTGCACATCAACTGCTTCCAATCAGACGATCGCATGGATTGTCGGCACCGGCGGAGTTCATGCCGGTGAAGATTTCAGATTGACGCAGGGAGAGTCGATCATAGGCTCCGGATGGGACGCCGATATCGTCTTAACGTCTCCTGAGGTCAGCAGAACGCACGCCAAAATCAGCAGCACCAATCATCTGTGTGTTCTCGAGGATCTCGGCAGCGGGTCTGGAACGTTTGTCAATGGTGAACGCTGCGACGATCCGCGTGCTCTCAATCATCGTGATGTCATCAAGATTGGCATGGGTGAATTTATTTATTTTGCTCTTGACCCAGAGTCCGTCCAAATTCAGCCGGCGGTGAGTCCCAAAGCAGTTTCGAGCCCCTCTGGAAAGACTCCGTCGCAACGGGCTGCCGTTGTCGGATGGCTTGTGTGCCAGTCGGGAGAACTGAGCGGATTGGATTTCAGGCTTACAGAAGGTGTAAACCGTGTCGGCAGCCTGAGTGGACTGGAAGTGACCATCCCCGATCCGAATCTCAATTCCGTTCATATGAACCTCGAATGTTCAGCGGACCGGATTTATATGCGTCCGGTATCTTCGGGACTGCAATTAATGCGAAATAATCAGCTGATTGATGCAGGTGTTCTCAAAGATGGTGATTTGATTCGGTGCGGCTCACTGATTCTCCGTTTCAGGAGCCACTCATGATCTGCTTCCGTCATGTTTCGACATTTTTGGCATGCACTTTTTTGGGCTGTTCGTTGGCTCGCGCGCAGGTGACTCCCGCTGCTGGCGAGGAAAAACTCAAGCGCAGTGTGGTTGTCCGAGCGCACGAGGTATTCGACAAGCGCAAGTTGCGGCTGTTCGTTGTGGTTGATGAGGCAGACACCGAAGGACGTTATTTGCTCAACACGCTTGACGCGAGGTCGTTCAGGCTGTCTGGAAAGGACAGCGAGGATGCTCCTGTCGAGGTTGTTTCTTTGAGCACGATTGTGACCAAGTCACCGCCCGTGCAGCGCGAGACTGCGATTATTTTTGAGTCAAGCGCCGAGCTGACACAGCAACAGTCCGATGGAATTCGCAAAGCAGTTGCGTCCTTTCTGGGCGGGTACAGATCGGATGTGCTTTCGGTGCGGATGGGAAATGAAGAAAATTCCAGCCGGCTTGCGTGGATTTCCCCGAGTCAGTCGGAAAATCCGCGCGCCATCCAACGCTCTGTTTTGGACTCTCCCGTTCTGGCTGGAGCGCGCGGCCTGACTCCAGCTTTATGTGATGGCATCCGTGACTTGAACGTTATCGACGCTCAAGGTACCGGCCCTCACGTCCAGCGCAATGTGATAGTGGTTTCGTCTGATATGCCGTCAGAAACTAAGAGTTTCGGAGAAATGGCGAAGTGTCTTTCAGAAGCGGATGACATAGGCGCACGTGTCTTTTGGGTCAGGCTGAGGTCTGCCCCACCAGGTGCAGAGAACTCCGGTAAATTTGCCAAAACGCTATCTGCGGGAGTTTTTGCCTCGAATGGTTTTACCCACTCCATTCCGCTGTCTGCCGACCCTTTGCCGGCATTGAACAACGTGCGCTCCTACCTGGATGACGAATACATTCTTGAGTTCGATTTGGATCGCCTGAAACCCTACTCAGACACCATTGAGCTCGAATTGACGGCGAGTTATCACGGGAACATCATAAAAAGCGGCTTTTTCAAAGCCGAGGGATTCACTCCGTACCCATCACCCGAGGACATTGCACGGCAGGCGCAAATTCAGGATGCCTCCCGCCGGAAGGAAATTTTCACCGTTGGCCTCATAGTCGGAATTTTGTCGCTGACCGGCATCTTTTTTTGGTTCCGCCTGAAGAAGAACGTCCACGTCTGTCAGGAATGTTCGTTTGTTGTTGCACGCAATTTTCAGGACTGCCCGTTTCGCAATCCAAAGTGTTATGGCCGCCTGAGCGTTATCCACGGACCTCTGTTGGGCAAAGTTTTTCCTCTTTTTTCCGGCGAAAATACATTGGGAAGCCGGCGTTCCAGCATGGTACGGTTAAGAGGAAGGGGCGTCGCCGCAGATCATGCCAAGATTGTACTGAGCAAGCGAAAGGCTCTGTACTCGCCGGCGAAGGGCAGCGAATGCCGTATCAACGGCATCGCAGCAATTGAGCCTCGTCTGCTTGGTTCGGGCAGCGTCATCAGAATTGGTGATTGTGTTTGCCGCGTGGATTTCAAAGAGGGTGAATGAAAGTCCGTTTTATCATCAGATTTATCGCAGGGCCGTTGCACGACCGCACCTTTGAAATTGGTGATGGTGAAGCAAAGACGATCGGCAAAGGCGAAAACTGCGATATCAAAATTGCTGATGATGTGATGGTCAGCCGATCGCACGCGCGTGTCAGTCTCGAACGTGGTCTGCTCTGGATAGAAGACTTGGGGAGTCGCAACGGCACCTTTATAAACAGCAAGAAAATAGAAAAAAAAACACTTTTGCGCTCGGGCGACAAAGTTATCATCGGGCAGGTGAGCACCTTTCAATGTTCACAGTGGAATGCGCTAGAGCCTTCTCGATTTGCGAGTGCCGTCATGACGAGAGTGACGGTTATGTCCAAGTACATTCGCCGTCGCCCGAAACGATCGCTGTTGCCGCAGTTCCTTTTGTTGCAATTGCTGGTCGCGGGAGTGATCGGCGGTGCATGGTTTGCGGGTAAGAGGTTCAAATTGCGCGCCTCAACTCCTGTCAAGGAGTCGCGCCCCATGGAACAGACTGTCGCAGCGGTGCCACAGCCCACGGTTGTACAGACACTGAGCGCTCCTCCCGAGGTTGCAAGGAATTTCATATGGGATGAGATCGTCACGATCTCGCGCCGTTTTGGCGACACTCCACCCTCTGCTCTGGATGCACAGTTCCAGAAAAAAGTTGAAGAATGGATAGAGCGCTTCACCCGCCGAGATGCTCACAAGGCATTGTTTGAAAAGAAGAGGAAGTATTGGCCTGAAATAGAATCTGCTTTGCAGAAGGAAGGCCTTCCCGTTGAGCTTGGGTATCTCGTTTGGGTTGAATCCGAATTCAACATCAACGCACTCAGTCCGGTCGGAGCGCTTGGATTGTGGCAGTTTATGCCTGCAACAGCGCGCGACTTCGGACTCAGGGTTGAACCGAATGCGAAAATAGATGAGCGTCTGAACGTTGAGAAGAGCTCAAAGGCAGCCGCTGAATATCTTTCGATGCTGCTCAAACAATTTGGAACCGATCGTTATATGCTAGCCATCGCATCCTACAATGCAGGTCAGAACAAGATACAGCGCAAGACTCTCGCCGCTCGCATCAGGCGGGCGCCCAAGCCGGATTTTTGGGCCCTGCGCGATCAGCTTCCACAGGAGACTGTGGATTATGTGCCAAAAGTGCTCGCGGCCATCATCATCAACCGCAATCCGGATCGCTGGTGATCTCGACAAAGAAACAATCCTTCTGCCAGTCTTTGAATTCTTGCTTGAAGTGTCTTTGTTGCAGTTGCTTTTCCGCAAGTCCGCCGTCAGCTTCACAGAGCAGCACCTTAGCATGACCCTTGTAGTATCTGGGGCGCGCGAGAAGGCGGTTTTTGCCTGATGCTTGCCCGACGTGCTGGCTGGTTTGCTGCCGGCGCTGGAGCACTAAAAAGCTGACTGGCAGACTTCGTAAATCGATGCCCAATTCCCGTGCGAGGTGTGTCCAATCGGCATCCTGAAACAGACCCGCCGGCGGTGGCGCGAAGAAGTGACACCAGTCGCGTTCTTTGCCATCCAAAGGACAAGCGCTGGAGTGTGGGCAGGGCGCGACGACCTCAAAGTCATCACTCAGTTCCTTGCGCACTTGAATGAGACGCTGCGAGCACAAAGGAATTCCTGGCTCAACCCAAATCAACGCCGATGCCGAGCGCACGGAGTTGAGCAGATTTTGCAAGTCAGCGGATGAAATCTCGGTCAGGACATGACTGACAAGGACGAGGTCTGCGGAACCAATATTGAGCTGGTCCGGTGAATGGGCCGAGACACGAGCTGATGGTGCATGTGAAGAGAGCTTGCGAGCAGAAAAGGCTCTGGCCCTTTGGGAGCGGTCGGAGCATATGATTTCCGGAGGCGACCAGTCAGGCCGCAGACTCAGCAGTGTTTCAGCAGCTACTCCGCTTCCGCAGCCCCAGTCGGTCCAGCGCCTGATTTGTGCAGGAGGCGACCATCTGCGCTCAATAAGCTCCCCTATGACGGCCTGCCACTTCCAGCCGATTCGTCTTGCATATGTGTTGTCATAGAGCTCCAAGAGCGCATCATCCTGCCAGTAATCGGCAAGCCCGCCACGAGTCGGGGCCTCAAGAAAAAGCTGTCTCAGTCGTTGAAGATCTTTGACTTCGGTGCGAGTTTTTGAAACACCCTGAGGCATAAAGGCTCCCTGCGCGTTGCCATGCTTGAGCGAGGATTCCGATGACTGCGACACAACTCACTTTTGCTGAGAAAGCTGCAAGGCACTGGACACCGGAACGCATCCGCAAAGTCACGGCCGGTAAAAAATACATGGTTGATCCTCTGAGGGGAAGTGAGTTGCTGCGTGCCATCGGTCTTCTGAATGCCGATGCGAGCATGCCTGCCGACGCGGTGCGGAAATATGCACAAATCAACCACATGATTCAGCTGCTTGAGCCCATGATCATCGATCTCAGTGCGCGCTTTGCCAGTGTAAGGATTCTTGATTGTGGTTGCGGCAACTCGTACCTGACGCTTCTGCTGGCATGGTGCTTTCGCCACGTCTGGCAAAAGAAGGCCCAGATTGTTGGAATTGATACCCGCGCGGATGTGATTGCGAAGTCGGAGCGGCGTGCCGTCGAACTTGGATTGGACGACCTTCTTCAGTTTGAAACCGTGAGTGTGCAAGATTATGCCGCCCGTCGTGCAAGCTCGCAGTCGGCTGAGGAACGCAAGGCATCGCGCGCTCATTTTGTCGTTGCTTTGCATGCATGTGATACAGCCACCGACGACGCTCTTGCGCTGGCGTTTGCGGAACGCTCTGATGCATTTGCCGTGGCACCCTGCTGTCAGGCGGAATTGGCAGCTCACTGGCGGCAGAAATCTGCCGAAAATTTTAAAAATGCATTCACTGTATTGATGAATTCGCCCGAACTTCGCCGCGATTCATGCAGTACTTTTACAGATGCTATGAGGGTTTTGCTCGCGCGCGGCAGCGGATATGAAGTGACCGCGACCGAGTTTGTCCCGTCTGCCCATACGCCCAAAAACCGGCTGATTACCGGAACCCGACGCGGCGCCTATATGGAATCCGCAATCAGTGAGTACGTTCAGCTGACACAGGCGCTTGGAGCCGGTATTGCCCTGCAGAATAGGCTTCCTGCCGAAGCTGCAGATTTGTTGGCTCAAAAGATTTTACGATAAATGTGGCAGTAGGGCGTTTTGGCCTGATGGAAATAGTACTTTTGGTGCTCGGCTTCCGCAGACCAAAAGCGGGCATTTTCGCGAAGCTGTGTTGCGACCGTGTATCCTTTGCCTCGTAAAAGACCAATAAGCTTTTCAGCAACTGAGCGGTCTTCGGCGTGGCGCAAAAACAGCGCCGACAAATATTGCGGTCCGATGTCCGGACCCTGTCCGTTGGTTTGCGTGAAGTCATGAGTTTCAAAAAACAGCCTGCATAAATCTTCGTAACTGACCTGTGTGGGATTGAATGTAACCTCGCAGCATTCGAGATGTCCGGTGGTTCCCGCACAAACCTGCTTGTAGCTTGGAGAATCTATGTGTCCGCCGGCAAATCCAACACGGGTGCCGAGCACTCCCGGCAATTTGGCAAAGTGATATTCGGTGCCCCAAAAGCAACCAGAGGCGAACAATGCAACGGCTGTGGGCTGCTGCTCTGTGGCCTTGAAATTCAGGCTTATCGAATTGACGCAATGGCGAATATTTTTTGCGGTGAAACCTTCACCTTCGAAAACGTGCCCAAGGTGCCCGCCACAGGCGGCACAGACAATTTCAGTGCGTCGACCATCGGCATCGGCAATGCGTTTGACGGCTCCCCTGATTTCATCATCAAAACTTGGCCAGCCGCAATGGGAAGGAAACTTGTCTTGTGAACGATAAAGTTTCGCGTCGCACTTTTTGCAATGATAACTGCCCTCGGAGATGTTGTTGCAATACTCTCCGGTGAATGGCTTCTCAGTTCCCTTTTGGTCGATGACATACCGCTCGAATGCGGAAAGTGGCCGTGTTGTTGTATTATCACTCATGATGCCTGGGCTTGCTCCTCGGTGTTTTCAGCCGGAACCGCAATCTCATAAATTGTGACCAGTGCGTTGCGGCCTTTGACCCTCACGGAATCCAACATGCGTGTGTTGAATTCCTTCGTCTCCAAGGCATTCATATGCTGCAAAACGTCTTCACTGACAACGATTTGAGCTGAATATTGTTTTGTCAGCGACTCAAGTCGTGAGGCAAGATTGACCGCATCCGACATCACCGTTCCAGACAAGCGTTCGGCATAGCCGACAATTCCAAGCACGAGCGTGCCATAGTGGATGCCGACTCCGATACAGATATCCTGGCTGAGTAATCCGGACCATTTGTCATTGAACGCGCGCAGGGCAATCTGCATATCCACGGCACATCGGGCCGCATGAACAGGCGACTCGGGAAACAACGCCATGATCGCATCACCGATGTACTTGTCGATAAAGCCGCCGTGATGGCGGATGATCGGCCCAATCTGAGTCAGAAAATTGTTGATGAATTCGAAGTTCTGCGCGGGAGTCATGCCTTCTGAGATTTGCGTGAAATTTCTGATGTCGGCGAACATCACGCACATTTCGGTTTCGATGTGGTCTCCCAGATTGAAGTCGACGAGGCTTTCTGAATTGAGCAATCGCAGAAAGTCGCGTGGCACAAAGCGCATCGACGCCTGATGCATTTTTTCCAGATTTGAAGCCGCTTCCTGTGTTTCAAGATGATTGGCCAGAGCATTGGCAATTGTTGTCAGAAAGTGCTCTTCCTCTTCGGTGAGTGTTTCCTGCTTGACGTTGTCAAAGCGCAGAACACCGCGGTAGGTTGTTGCACCGTGCAGAGGAATGTAGAGGCTTCTGTACGTCAGTGCTATGTGCATTTGATATTGTTCGGTCGTCCATTTGTTTTTTTGAATAAATTCAAAGGGAGAATCCGCCGCGGTTGGCAGAGCCTCACGAATGGCCTTTGCTGCGATGTCGACGGCCTCGTATGGAGTGAGCGCGCGCTGCATCGAAAGGACTCCGGTAAAAAGAGCCTCGAGGCGATCTTTCATGTCGCGTCCGTAGCTGAGTGAGGTGCGCGTCTTCATACCGAGAAAAAAGGCGGTCAGAGCGGTCTGGCTGGGAAGAAAAAACAGATCCTCGGATTTGAGAATTTTTTGCGTCGGTTGAACCAATTCTTTCAGGTTTGAGGCACCAAAAATCAGCAGAGGCAAAAAGACACAAACGAGCCTCGCGAAATAGGACGGCATTCCGAAATCATCGGTTGTACTCTGAAAACCAGAATGAACCACGTGGCCCATGTGAATTGCTCTGTTTTGACGGATATAAAAACCACTCATGAGCGCCATGCATCCCAATCCGCCGCCAATCGCATCGCGCCACAGATGCGATTGGATGAGAAACGTCTGGGGTGATTGTTTTGCAACCGCAGATCCTGCGACAAAGAGCAGCGAACTCAAAATAGAAATAGCAATGGTTGCAGGCTTGCTCCATTCATCTCCCGACGCGGCGCAATAGGCATATCGCACCAGCATTGTCAGGATAACGCCTTCAAGCATGATACACAGCGTACACAAGACAGTTCTTATGACTGGGTCTGCCACGATGGACTGCTGGATGAAGACGATGCAGCCGGCGTAAAGAACCATCCACAATGCATAATCAGAAAGCGTGTTGAGAAGTTTTTGTCCGCGAAAAACGAAGCGGAAGGCAATGACAAATATCGGCATCAGCAGCGAAATGAGATTCCACAAAACGACTGAAGAAAGTGTGAGTTGATCGAGGGACATGAGCTCGTGGAGGTACTGGTTCTCGGTCAGCACCATGGGCCAGCGCGCCGGACCTATGTCTGTGCTTTGGCCGATGGCGATGAAGTATTCCAGCTTATTTTTTTCAGGAATCACCTCGTAACCGGAAAACCGGTTCTGTGCGAAGCAGCTCATTTTTTCAGGCTGGCCAATGGGATCAAAATCAGGACTGCCTGCCCCGCCGACGCGTGGTTCGCATTCTGTGGAACCCAAGGTGACCAGTTGTGCCTGTGATGGCCACTCGGGATTGATCGAAGATACGCGCGCGCCCAGCCAGTCTTTTTCGGGGCCGTTCAGGATTCTGCTTAACACCAGCAGAGTCGGCCGATCCGATTGTTCGACGATTCGTTTGCGAATGTCGATGCTCAGTGGAATTTTGACCCGCGAAACAAGTTGCGGTTGTCCGGCGGTGGCCTCAACTGCAACTTGTTTACAGTTTTCCAAGTCAGATTTGAAAGTCGGGCAACGGTAGGCGCGAAGGGTCCAGTCGCTCAACTTGACCACGCGTCCCTGATTCACGAGTTGATTGAGTCTGCTTTCAACATCAAAGTATCGGGCAACCAAATTGAGAGCGCTGCCCAAGCTCAAAATAAGCAGGAGCCACGCGAGCGCCTGTCCATAGCGGCGATGGCTTTTGGCGGCATCGCGCTGAGAAGCTGGCGTTATGGAGTTGACCGGTTCTTCCATGCAGGTCTGAGTCTCCGCATCGGTCTAAGGGTGTCATCAGTGACACCTTTCCAATCGGAGCTATCGGCACGTTGAGTTTTTGGACGACTGCACTTCTTGCCCGCCTGTGCTGGGGATGACGGCAAGCCCCCCTGAGACGGGGCGGTCCTGCACCGTACTCAGCATGAAAATAGGCCACAAGCCGAACGCAGAAACGGTGGTACCACTGTCACCTGCTCCGAGGAAATAGCGCGCGGAATAGGGTGAGTAGTGGTCCTGTGGAAATGCAACGGCACCGTATTTCGCCTTTTCCGAGTCTGGCAGCCAATTGGGAACTTGAGCTGTGAAGTTGAGGTGCGCCTGCATCAGAGCCAAATCTTGTGTCAGTCCCTCAGCGGTCGGTTTGTTTATTGGGTCCATCAGTGGAGCGCAATAGCCGCCTTTCGAGCTCGCACCGTTTGCGGTGCAGTAGCTGATTTCAACATGTCCCGCACCCAGTAAGCGAGCTGCAAGTTCAGCAGGGTGGTCGGGCTGCTCGCTTGGATTTATGAAAAGAGATGCAAAAGGAATGCCGATGGGTCTTCCCGATTCTATCATTTCTCTGTTGCTCAACGTTAATTTCCTTGTCGCCGCCTGAAGCTCCGATTTGACAAATGAGACATCTGTAAACGAAATTCCCTGCAGCAGTCCGGCATATTCCCTATATCCATTGTATAGACGCCCCATGCCGGCTGGAATGCAATTCAAGTAATTCAGACGAGCGATGAGATTGTTGTAAAAAATTCCTGTTTGAGCAGCCTCACCGCTGCCGTAAATAATCGCTTTGGCCTCGGGAGAAAGGTTCCTTTCCAATCGCACGAAATTGTCCGGGGTAATTGCGGGCTTGATTTTGAAAGCGCATTTGAACTGTAAATCAGAATCGAGTTCTTCAACAACGACGAAATCATTGACGGCAACAATATCAACATTTTTGCCGTCTGCCACAGAAGTGTATGAGTTCAGCATGCCGTCCAGGATTTTTCCACTTTGTCCATTGTCAGTGCATTGGTCTCCTTTTTCTCCATCACAAAAATTCCTATTGTAGTCGCGCAAGGCAGCCATAGGCATACTGAGCGCCAATGCAGCCGAGTCACGCATTCTTTTCATCACCAACGACGGTGAGACAGATGCAAGCCGAAGACTGGCTTTTATGCTCTCGTGATCGCTCTGGGCTCTTGCGTTCGCCAAAGAGACTGTGGCTGTGTCGGATGTGGCTGGCGGAGGAGGACACACGCCGACTTCATTATCAACTTGAGGAACGCATTTCTGTTGATCGTCATCAAACGTTAAGCCTTTCAATTTGCATTTTGATTCCTGCAATGCCAATTCCATCAAGATTTCATTAAAACTTGAACTGCTTGTTTGCTCCTCTGTTGGACGCATGTTTGGAAAGACAAATTTGAAAATGTCGGCGAAACCAGCATTCATAGAAGGGTTATAAACCCAGCTTGTCGCGTATTTTTTGTTCATTGCCTGAGCGAACACATCTGTAAATGAAAAACCGGGATACGCGGTTGCAAAACTGCATGTGGCGGCACCTTGCGGAGTGGGGAATGGTTGTGTGCTTGGCGTAATTTCTGGAATGAAATGTTTTGAACCTTGTCCATTCAGATGTGCGACGAAGCCTGCAGCTTTGTTCTTTTGAAATATTTCGATATCGCTGAGGTGTTTCATTTGAGCCGCGTCAGCAGAAGAGCTGAGTTGGATAGGAACAATAACCATATCCTGTTGAGAGAAACAAAGTTTATGCCGTCCTGTGTTGAGCGATTTTGTTCTGAATAGTTCTGTCACAAGCCGAGAATTTCTATCCTTGAACTCCCCACTCTTTAAACGGGCAAGAAAGCCGAACAGTTCATTTTCGTTGTCAATACTTTTAATCTCTGGGAATTCATTCGCCATCCGCTCTTTTAACTTCTCATCGGAATTGCATACATCAAGCACCTGCTCATCGAGAAATACCGATGTTTTGCTGAATTCACGCCCGACAACCTGCTGTGTTGCCGGTGAATTCAGTTTGTCGACATCTGCAAAAAACCGCTCGTACATCGCCGTCACAGGCGTTTTGTAGTTGAAGGTCACTGGCGTTCCGTCTTCCGCGTAGGCAACGAGTGTCTGCGGCGAGGTCAGCATCGAGCGATAAAGCTGATATCGAGTCTTCATGTCTTTCAGCAGACTACGCACTGGTTCAATGCCAATGGCAGGATTGTTGAGGACCTGATTTCTGACGCGTGAATCCCAAACGCGATAAAAACAGTGCGCTGAAGTGTGCAGCTCAAGCTTTTGTCCACCGCCTTCCACTTCAAGCTGCAATTGCGAGAAATTGACCGGTGTTGCGGCCTCGATGCGCTCTCCCGAAGGTAGCTTGTGATATGTGTTCAGCTTGTGCATCAGACGCGCATTACAGCGGGATTCTATCGAGATTTTGTCCGCGGTCGCCTTGAAAATGAGGAGGACAGCGCTTGGATCGTAATTTTCCGGCTTGCCCGCTGCGATACTGGGGTCGGTCATTGCCTTCAAGTTACTGCAATTGCTGCTACGCGTTGAACGGGAGGTGCCGCAGGCAGCAAGGAGAGCCGCTCCAGTTGTCACCAAATAGGTGTGCCAACGCACGATGTAACCCTCCACTACTCCGGTCCCATTTGAATTCTATCGGAGGCACAGAGGTAAAAATTAATCACTTGTCTGGATTTGTGCAGGTATGCGAAATTTTTGAGTTAAATAGTCTTTATTATTTCATTTTTCGGAGCGAGTCGGAAGACTCCGATTGAGCCTCCGCTCCGATGCCTGCCAAAATGCCGCGTGCCATTGCTACAAGACTTCCCGAATTTTCCAAACCAGAGTCAGGATGCTCATGGACTCCCGCACTTGCCTGAGGAATCTCCATCAGTTCGCTGACCAGTTGTCTTGGCGTTGCATAGCAGCGCAAAGCTGTCGCCGTTGCACTGTAGCTGTCCCGTTCTTCAAATCGGATGGGGATAATAAGGCCTTTGCGCTCCAATCTTTCCTGATGTTCTTCCAGTTCATCGAGGCTGATTTCGAGACGAGCTGCGACGTCGCCATGGGCGAGCGGACGGCGCTGCTGGTTGAAGGACTCAATATAATACTCAAGTGTGCGAACGCAGTTGAGAATCGTTTCATGAGGAATCTGCCACGGCTGATTGTTGGACTTTGATCTCACTGTATCAAGATATCTTTCGACGGCCGAACATGTGCATGCGCCAAAGAGAATACCCAACCAGACCAGTCGCACCCAAATCAAAAATACCAGTACCATCAGCGGCAAACTTCCGTACAGCTGAAGATTGGTTCGGTTTGAGAAGACAAACGATGCGTACTGGACGTTGATGGTTGCGAGCAACTGAAAGATGATGTGTGTTGTGATTGCACCCCAGAATGCCGAAATGAGCCGAGGTTTGCGTTCCGGCAGCACGACAAACAAGCTGCCAAAGCCGATAATCTGCACGAGGTGACCGATGGCAAAGCGCAGCGCATCCACGAGTCCAAACTGGCTGAGCAGACTTCCCGAAGAAGTGAATGCAGTGAGGAGCTCAGACGATTTTGCTGTGCTCAAAACAATGACCAGCGGAGTTGCTGAGAGCATGATCCAGTAACTGCCAATTCTCTTCAACAATGACCTGCGGTCGCGGGCTTCAAAGATGCGGTTGAAACTTTGCTCAATATTCATCATCAAGGCGAGAACGGTTGCAAAAAGAGTGACAAACGAGACAACTCCGAGCGTGCCTGTCTGCAGATTGCTTACAAAACTATCAATGAAAGTGTTGAGCTGTGCGGCGACAGGTGCGGGAAAGTTCTGCTGCAGGATTGGCTTGAGTGTATTTTCGAGAAACTTCTGGAGGCCGCCAAAGAGTTTAAAGAACGTGAAAGAAATTGCCAGTAAAGGAACAAGAGAAAGAATAAATGTAAATGAAAGTGCGCGAGAATCTGTGGCGATGTCGAAGCGTTTTGCCCGTTCGGCAGCATCGTGAAGAATGCGCAAAATCAGCCAGCGCCAGTTGAGCGTGGTTTGATCCGCAAGTCGCATGCGCAATATTCTGTACCAATACACAGGGCGCACTGCCGCCATGATAGCCACCTTTTGAATCGGGTCTTACGCGTACTTTTTTTCTATACCTTCGGAAAGTAACAGAAAAGAAGCGAAGTTATGCGGAAAAAAATGTCGCCAGCGTCGATGCTCCGAGCTGCCCGCCGATCCGTCACGGGGATGACACCCGTGAGGTGATTTGTTTCGTTAATCTGATTGGGTATTTCGTTCTGCGGAGGCTGCGTGAACTTGAGACAACTGCCACGATTGTTGAAAATATTTGCAGGTGTGGTGGGCAGTTTTGTAGTGCTCGTTTTGGGCATTGTTGTCGCCATCAGGAGTCCGTTTGTCATGAACCGGATTCTTCCTCCCATCCAGAATCGTCTCGAAAAGGACTTCAATCTCAAAACAAAGATATCACAGCTCTCAATCGATCCATTTGCACGAGTCGCGGTACAAGGTGTCAGCGCCGAATGGACCGATCCGCAAATGGGAAAGGCTAAAGTCGATGTGGAGAGCGTCCTCGTCAGTTTTTCCTTTTGGGAGTTGCTTAAGCGAAATTTGCAGGTTTCGGCTATTGAAGTGGTCTCTCCGCGCATTTCGGGTGAGTTGATTCTGCCGCAAAGCAGCGAGAGTCAGAGTCCTTCAAACCCCTTGCCGATGATCAAAAATCTGTTGATGAATCCACCAGCCAGCGTGAATCTGAGCTCTTTTTCGGTGCGCGGACTTTCGATGGATGTCAAAGTCCGTCAAGGCAAATTGCTCGCATCTGCAAAGCTCGATGGTTTTTCGTTGACGGCCTCGTTGCGTCTTGTGATGAGCCAACTGAATGCAGGTCTGAAGTTCTCGCTTGGAAATGCGTCAGACAGTCTTGGCAGGATCAAATTGGAAGCGAAGAATGTTGCCCCAGACTTGCCACTTGTTTTTTTGGACAGCGACTTGTCACTATCGGGTTCGGCCGATACTGAGCTCTCCTTCACTGATCCGGCGAGTCCATTTTTTTCAATCAGTGGTGTGTCGCTCGACATTCTTGCCCGCGCGCTGCAGACAAATCTCAAAATGAGCAAAGCAGCGCAGGCTGATGTGACTCTCGCTGAATTGAAGGTGTCGAGTCGCCTGCCCGAAATAATGCGTCTCTCATTAAGTGATATCTATCAACTCGAGAAACTGTCGGGTGAAGAGTTTGCTTCTCAGTTGCCTGCAAAATTTCCGCAGTTGATAAAGCAAATTTCACTATCGGCAGATGCTGAGCTGCAGCTCAAGGGACTGAAGGCGGCAGCTCGAATGCCTGCCTCGGGGATTGATTCAGCCGTGCGTTTGAATGCTGAACTTCCGCTCCAGATCAAACTGACTCCCGATGAAATTCTTGTTTCGTCTGCTAGTGATGAGATTAAACTTGATGTCGAAGAACTTAAGCTGAAGGGCAGTGCGTTTCAAAGTCTCAATCAAAACATAAAGACAGACATTTTGGCTGGCCTGCGTGTGAACACGCCTTTGCGACTTTCTATGAAAGCGCCTTCTCTGAATAGAAAGAATAAGTTGCTGGATGGTGCTCGTCTTGTCAGTCTTTCGCTCGAACCGGAAGTTGCCTGGGGCATTCCGTCGCAAAAACTCGTCAGTGCGAAAGTCAACCTCAACCACGATGCGAATGGTTTGCTGGGTTTCAAGGCTGAGAGTGAGATATTTGTGAAGGAAAGGTTGTTCGCGCTGATGCCCGCTCTCAAGACCGTCGCCGACACGTTGGGACAGCTGCGAATTCAAGCAAACCTCGATACTGCTCTCTCAACCCAATGGCGTGACCTGCAAGGAGTTGTTGATTCGATGCTTGCAGGTGTTCGTAAGGTCACATTGGATTACAAAGTAAATATTGAACAGCTGACACTTCCTCCGAAGAATTCCCCGATGGCGTTGCAGTTGGCGGGAGGAGTCGTTGCATTCGGCAGGGCGGAAATTCCGCAGCCGTCTGTGTTGAAGGATGTCAGCCTGACCGCCGACGTCGAATGGGCAGGTGCGCCTCTGCTGAAAAATAAATTGTCTATCAGCAATCTTCCAAAGCGCTTGGTGATCAAGGGTGAAACGGACATCGCAGCACTCCTCCGCCTGCGGAAGATCACCCCGTTGGCCGAGCAGCTGGGTATGCTCGGCGGCACGCTCATCAGTGCCAAGTGGTTAGCCGCGCTTCCCCACGAAGCAGCGACAATTTTGCAGGCGAAGTTACCGCCTCCCGAGCGGATGAGTGCGGATGCCACAGTGGATGCCGAACTCCGCTTTGCGGAGAAACCTGTTAAACCTGTCTTTGACAAAAATATTCTGCAGATTGCAGGACCGCTGAAAGCAAAACTGCAAACGACACTCAGCCGCGGAACGATCAATCTGGTTGTGGACTACAATCTGCCCAAGGCCGGACTTCCGGAGCTCGCACTTGTAGATGGACTCAAAGGACGGGTGAATGCGCGAGCAAAACTTGATTTGCAGGGCGGAGTCGACGTCACTCTCCAATCCGACATCGCGGCAGTGACTCCTTCCAAAGCTCTGAATCTGCCGGAGGAAGTTCTGCCTTATCTGAATTCGATTACAGCAAAGCTCGAACTACAATCGGATTCAAAGTCGCGTGTGGATATCCGCAGCGGAATTGTCAGCACGGGCAAGGATAAATTCCGTGTCAATTTTCGTGGTGGAACCGACATCAAGGCGACAAACAGTCGTTTCGATGGGCAGTTGTCCGTCGTCCCGCCAAAGGTTTTCAAGTACGGCATCCGTGCACAGGACAAAGTGTCGCTCGATGGTAGCGTGCAGGTGGCGTGGGAACTGACGCAAAAAGAACAAAAGGCGGTGCGACTGCGTGGAGAGGCGAGTTTGGAAAACTTCTCGGCGCAACACCAACTCGGCGGCATGCGTAATGCAACCGGCCGCATCCCTTTCCAGCAGGAGCTCGAGCTGCCCAATTTCAAAAGTCTGCGCTGGTCCTATCTAATTCAGGACAATCCATTCAAACGTGTCGATGCTTCAAAGTTTGTGCCTTTGCTTTCCGAGGACTCTTTTCTTGTGATCGATGAATTAAATGCACTGGAGAAAAAATTCGGCCCCTTGCGCGGGCGTTTTTCTCTCAAACAAAATATGCTCACCATCGACCGTCTGGATGCGGATGTGTTTGAGGGCGTGCTGGCAGGACAAGGCTTTGTTGACATCCAGCCAACCCGCCTTATGGCCGGATTGCAGGGGCGGGTCACCAAGCTGAACACCGCATTGCTCGCAGCCAAGCCGGAAAAAGCGTCACCCGCTCCACTGAGTGCACGCCTGGCGCTGGTCGTGGATTTGTCAAAGGCACTCGTAGAGGGACGGGTTGACGTGACCGAAATTGGAAAAAATCAACTTTTGGCCATGACAGACCTGCTGGATCCCACAGGCGGTGACGCCCTGCTCAACAAGGCAAGGCTCGCACTTTCGGCGGGCTATCCGACCTACGTTGGAATGCAGATGCAGCAGGGCTTTCTTGACCTCGATATTGGAATCGGAGGATTGGTCACGCAGCAACTTAAAATCCCGCATTTGCCGCTCACACCCATTATAAACGCAAAAACTCAAGACATCGTTAAAACATTGAGAGAGGTACCCATACAATGATTAAAGTAACACTCACCATTTTGTTAGGCGGACTTTGTTCCGCATGTGTTCCGACACTGGTCGTCATCGACCGTACGACATTGATCGAAGAAGAAAGTGCCGGTGACTGGCCGGAACTCGAAAAATCAGCTCAACAAAAGGCGGTCGATTTCCGTCCCGTCGTATTGCCACCGGCCTCCACGGAAAAGCGCAAAGAACGCGCCTATCAGGTGATGGACGGTGACTATTCTCTGAGCAAAAAATCCCAGCGCTGAGGACGAGCATGCGAGGCAATTCTTCAATACTGTTATCCGCACGGAATTCGGCAGTCCTTCCGCTGATGGCAGCGCCGTTGGTCATCACGAGTGTTACTGCCAATGCAGCGAACGAGCCGGCACAGAAAATGCCGCGGATGGAAAATCTCGAAAAGCTGACAGTTGGTCCTGACAACCACTTTCAGGTCGCCATCAGCGGAAATGAAGACAAAATCTTCTTCACGCGCAGCTCAAATCTTGCCACACGTCTGTATTGGCGCGGTCTGAAAGGCGCTCAGGCACTTGGGCAGGTTCAACCTTTGGTCAAGGCCGAATTCGACACCAAAGACCCAGCCATCAGTTTCGATGGCGCGAGAATTGCATTCACATCGTTCGAACGGCAGGCGCGTGGTGATGTCTGCGTGCAGGACGTGGCTGCAGAAAAGGAAAAACCTTCGCAAATATGCGCCGATGAAAAAGTCGCGTCTGAGCAGCCGTTTTGGCTCGACGCACAGACAGTGGGATACATCCGTCGTCCCATCGGAAAAAGCAATGCGCAAATGGTCAGTTGGGATTTGCGCAGTAGAGAAAAACGGGTTTTGTTCGAAGATCAAATTTTTTCGGCACACGCCGATGCGCAGGGGCGGTGGATTGTTTTTTCCTCCGTTGACGGCAATGCAAGCCGCTCCGGTGGAGATTTTGAGAGATTGTTGAAGGTCTATCGCCGCAAGGATCAGCAGTCGCATCCGTTGCGCGTTTCCTTGCCGGGACTGTCCGGCTTTCCGCGTTTCGATGACGGCGGCGAGTTTTTATATTTCGCTCAGTTTCCTAATGACACGAATTCCGATGCGCGGATTGACGGCAACGACAATGGTGTGCTCTTTCGGGTGCCTGCCGCTGTTTTACTCGATGGAAAAGGCGTGGTTCTGCCTGAACAACTCACGACCGCCGAACAGAACTGCAATTATCCCGCTCCTGCGCGAGAATTCCTATACATGACCTGCGCGTTCGAAGGAACGCTGGATGTTTATCGGATTGTCAAGACTGGACTCATCCCGACCCGCTGGAATGAAAATGTATTGTTGGATGCGTACCGTACCAGCCGCAGCATTGCTGAGCGCACGCTCATCATTAATACGTTGCGGAACCGCTTCGAGAAGTACCGTAATCTGGATTCGCTTGAAAAGGTCCTCAGCCAGCATTTTCTCACCGGAGAGTATCAGGCTGCACTCTATTATCTGAATTTTGTCGAGGCAGCAGCGTCTGCCGGTGAAAAGAGCGGATATGCAGTTTTGCGCAATATTCTGGAAATTCTTCAGTACCGCGCACGAGAAAGACTGGATCAGATTTCTCCCGAGTTCGTATCGCTTCTGAATGAAAAGAGAAAAATTCTCGAGCGCGAAAAAGGTGCGTTCAAGTCCTTTGCTGATCTCGCCTTGATTTTTGTTGATCTTTCGCAACGAGATTTTACGAAGGCAAAAACCAGATTTTCAAAGATTAACGTTGCAGCCCAGCAGTCTCCGCTCGAACAGTACACATACTTCTTGCTGAGCAGAAATATGCTTGAGCAGAAGATCATTAGCATTGACGATTGGTATCGCGCTGCTACTGCGGTTGCGCAGAGCGGAATTCTCAATGACGAAGCCAAGGCATACGTCGGCTCGGTGATGGTTTCGAAAATTGCCGAAAGCCACAAGACTGCCGCTGAGCGTTTGAGTCGACTGCAGACTGTGCGAAAACTGGCCGCGTCCGGTACGCTGCTGGACACGCTGCTGTCCTCGCAGGAATTTGCCCTGCAGGTGGCCGTAGCTGAGGGCGATGCTGCCGAAGATAAACCGTTTCAGGAATTCAACAAGATTTTCGCCAAGACCTCTGATCAATATTACCTGAACCGCGCGTTGGCGGTTCAGGCCGTACTGACGCTTGCTGAATTCAACAAGACGCGTGTCATGGGCTTTATTGCAGCGAACTGGCTTGCTGCGGCAAAAATCAGTGACACCGAATATATGCATGCTCGCGATCAATACGTCGGGGTCGTTCTCGACAAAGCGTATGGATTTTGGTCGAAACCCGATGCTAAGTCGGCGTCGCAGGTGTTTTACTCATCTGTCCGGTTGACGGACGATCAAGAAGCGCACCTTGGATTTGTGACAACACTCCTGCAAGAAAACAATAGAAAACTCCTCGATGAGCGTTATGCGAGCTTGAAAAGCGGTTCATTCACCGCTGCAAACGTCGAATTTGCCAAGGCAACGGTGATGCTTTTTGACGATTTGTCACGCAAGGAGCAGCAATCAATCGAGCTGCTCGAGCAGGCAGAGAAGATTCTCCTCGGAGTGCGCGACGACGGCTCGCGTCCTGCCGGCAAACATCTGCTTTTGGGTTACGTGGCACACCAAAAACTCTTACGAAAAATGAAGGGTTTTTCTTTTGATGAGGAACTCAGTCAGGCTGCGCATCATCAGTACATGATTGCGCTTGATCTGGGGCGCAAGAGTCAACGCCTGACGGCACAGGTCCTCAATAACCTCGGAATGCTGCATCTGCAGACCGGCAATTTCGGGATGGCTTCAGGATATTTTGCGGCGCGTGAGAAAATTGCCTTCGAGAATCCGCAGGCGCAGATGTCATTCTTGTGGAATTTCGCAAAGGCGCTTTACCGCAACGGAGAATTTTCGCGCGCTGCCGAGGTTTCTTTTCTGGGTCTGACACTTGCACAGAAAAATAAGCAGACTGATGAGGTTCAGTACGCGTGGACCGAACGGACGGCATTCCACATGTCACAGGCGGATCGCTTCAAAGAAGCTGCCGAGTTTTATGCGAAATTGTTGTCTGGAATCGAGAAGCGGGGCGATGAAAACACACTTAAGGCGTTGCTGATGCAAGGCTGGTCGCTGATGAAGACGGGGCAAATCAAGCAGGCGGCCAATGCCTTTGACAAGGCCATCGTTCTTGCTGATAGGTCTAAGTCACGCAAGGCTTCGGGCGAGCCCAACGACGTTCTCGAATTCCGCCCGCAACGCTATTCTGCATTGGCGTTTGGTTTTCTGACCCAAATGAACCAGGTGCCGGCAGCACGAATCCCGTTGCGGAGCAACCGTATGAAGCTCATGGCTGGTTGGGAGGATTCACTTAAGTCCTATGCACTCAGCAAGGAAAATTGGTCGCGTTTTGTTATGAAAGACTGCACTTCGCAGGCAACTGATCTCTTTCTTTCGGGTGACCACGCAGGTGCCGGTCGACAGCTCGACGAATGTCTCGAGAGGCTCTCTGTTGCTGTCGAAGATTCGGGTGAAACTGCAGATGAAACTGCTCTTGAAACGTTGCGCGTCACGTGGATGCTTGCCTCCAGGTTGGCCGAGAAGAATGTTTCTTTGTCAGTCAATTCGATGAACACATATCTGCTGCTGAGCCGCAGGGCTTTGTCGAAGCTGGATTCTCTTGCTGGGGCCAGCCGGCCGATGGCTGTGCGCTGGTTGCGTTTGAGTGCTGAACAATCCGTTCTACGGTCAACACTTTTGTCCGCCTCAAAACCCGAATATATTAAGCCAGCAGATGCGGCGAAAGTATTGCAGCAGATTGCAGCTTCCGATCGTCTTGAACTGCTGAATGCAGAGGAACGCAAAACTCTCGCGGCGCAGCTGGCGGGACTTCAAGAAAGACTCAATAGAGTCGGACAGGGGAAATGAAATGAAATTGTCTGTACCTTCAATCGTCGGCACACATCTTCGACTCAGCCGCGTCGGGTTGGCGTTTCTTCTGTCGTTGTCATTTGTTTTCGCCGCCTGTGATGATGCGGATAAAAAAGAGCCGGCACCCACGCCCGCATCGACTCCTGACCTGAGCAAATTTTCGGGTCTTTATTCTTCCTACCTGACGGGTTGTAAGGAGTGTCACGAGCCGGACAACGTTGTGTATAAAGAGCAGGTCCTCAACCTGGACATGTCGAGCGAAGAGAAGGCCTACGCATCGCTGACATCAACGGCCAATATCGCCCGCTGGTCGAGCTTAGGCTGCGCTCCGGTTAAATACGTAAATGCGAATTCCTCATCGGGTTCAATTCTCTATGCAATTCTCGATGCTGAAACGGCTGACTCATTCGGATCCGGAGCATGTAAGCCGCTCAAGCACACGCGCACTAACGGTGGCGAGGCTAACGATCCCAGCGCTGAGCAAAAGCAAGCCATCAAGGCTTGGATCGACAAAGGCGCCCCTCGGAACTGAGGTCGGCGCCTTTGTTTTCTTGTCGTGGCTCGTCTCAATAGCGCTGAACGAAGGCTTCGAATTTCGCATACAGTTGTGATGCCGAGTAGGTCGGCTGTCCATAAGGGCTGCCAGGGAAAGACGCCCAAGTGCTCGATACACCATAGGCTGCACGCGAGAAGTCGTTAAAGCTCGAGATGTTCATCACGGTGTTGTACACACCCGCATCTTTGAGCAGCTGCACTGCAGCCTTGTCCTGACTCTCTGGCGTGAAGTCACGAAGGCCAAGACGGTACGCCAAGTTGTCCCAAGTGGTTGAAAGAAATTGATAACGGCCTGCGGCGTCGGAGCAGAGACGCGACTCCGAGCAGCGGATTTGCCTTGGGTGATCGGCGTAACTGTAAAAGCGAGTGAAGGTGAACTGGATGTTGTAGTTATCATCCGTGCCTTCGGCATACCCGATCGTATCCAGGAATGCGCGGACGTTGGCGGTGAATTCGCTGCGCAGACTTGTTTTAGAGATGTGCTTTACAAAAACATAACCCTTTTTGAACTGGCAATCCGGCAATGCTTCGCTCAGGTTCACCAGATAGTGGTTTGCGTCATAGCGAGGCTGCTCCGACAAGGTCAGTTTGCGCCCCACTGGAAGGTTGCACTTTTCGCTTCCAAGAGTCAGCGTCGATGAATCGTCCTTGCTAATTTTAAGAACCGTGTATTGACCGATGATAATGAAGTGGTCCTCGGATTCGGCGAGCATGGCGCGCGCGTCGCTGCTGTCGACCTGTCCGCAGCCAGTGAGCACGCTTGCAAACACAGAGGCAGCGATGAACAGTTTCCGAATCATGAAGACCTCCCAATTTTGAGCCTTTCGACCCAAAACCCTCGGAGCAATTTAGGGGCCACGGAGAAGTCTGATTTTTTCAGGACTTTAGAAAATTTACAGCTGTCTAAGGATTGGACGGTGATAAATTTACTTGTGTTGGGCGACGATGAACTCGCGCAGACAAACTAGAGTGTGTTGGGAGTCTAATTGGGTGAAGTGGGAGTCGGATATTGAATCTCGTCGGTCACAGCCGACTCCGATGCCGAACCCACAAGTCCCGGGAGCGCCGCAGGGCCGATTATTTTTGCCTTAAACTTGTATTTTGTACCTTCTGTGAGCCCGAAGTCTGGGTAGTTTTCTTTTACTAAATCATCTTTGAAGCCATGGTCAGTTTTTTCACCGCATTTATCTAATGTTTTTCTGAAGCTTTTCAGAAACCTTCCATCTGCATTCAGTATTTGGAGTTCTAGCTGCAGGCCTGAAGGATAGCCCTTCTCGGGACAATTAGTGACAAGTACGTTAGCAGCAATTTTGGTTGCAGTGACTGCGATATCCGGCTCATTTTGCTCTTTTATTTGGAAACTCACCAGATGGTTGAACTCGGGACCCAATGGGGTCAAGTATTTTTTTGTACCACCGCCCGCCAGCGTCACGTTAGCCATCACCAGTTGTTCGGGAAAAAGTATTTGATTTGCACTCAGAGTGAAGCGTGCATTCCAAACTCCATCACCTGCAGTGGGATCTCCATGTTCGGGCCGTGTTTTGCCACCTTCATCGAACATTTCCTTCTCGACTTCGTCGCCAGCAAAAAAGCTTTTTAGTGTGACCTTCTCTGCCATTCCGGCCGGCAGTTTCAAAACACACCAAAATTCAATTGGTGCATCTTTCTTCCGCAGTTGGTCACATTTGAAAAATCCCACTCTAGGAATGCCGTTGCCATAGTTGTGTTGCCACGCGATCTTGGCATCCTCCGTGGGCTTTTCTTTGTTGTAAGTCTTACTGTCGTAGATATTTTCGACTTCATCACCGTCGACGTTTGTATCGAGCATATTGGGAATACCGTCACCGTCGATATCAGGCGAAGGAACAAAATTGCTGGAATACTCTGTTGTAAATTCTTTTGCTTCTTTGCTTGCACCCAATGTCGTTTGAAAATCAAGTTCGGATTGCTGGCTGCTCTCGAGAGCATCAATTCCGTTGGCTGCTGTGTTGCCTATTACCAGTGTGCCTAGGTTTCCGGCCGTCTGACCCATCCGAAAGATATAAGATTTAAGGACCCCATCAGCCGCAGTCTTCTGCATCAATCCGCGCACTTGATAATCCTGACCAATCAGCAGGCCGTAATATTTTCCCTGCGAGGGAACCTTTTCAATTTTGAAACTGTTTGAAGAGATGTCACCGGAAAAAACTTCGTTTGTGGCTGAATCCAAGAGTACAAACATACCTTTGGAAAATGAATTGGCTGTTGCACTCCAGTCAGCAAAAGCGCCGGTGACAGTGATGTCCTCGATTGGCTCCTCGAGTGATTCAATGGGTTGGCGCGCGCACGATGAGCTCAGAACGAATCCGAAGATCGCCGCGACAGATGCGTATGTGAACCAGCGGTTGAGTCGTGAGGTCATGGCTCACCCCGCCCCAACGCCAGACCGGCGCCCACCTGAATTTGCAGTCCCTGAGCGCGCAAAGGATATTTGTGCCCGTCAAATTTGGATTGCAGGACTTGTCCCGACAAGCGGAGAATGAGTCCCAGCGGTCCGATGTAAAGACCGCCGATGCCGCCGCTGAATGCGACTCGCCATCCCGACTTTTGTTCCAAGCGTGCAGCCTTTTGAGTCTCCGCTGAAGCGTTTTCTGCGGTAGGTAAAGTGGCAACGCCGGCAATAAAATAATCCGCCTGAAATCCGGCATCCAAATCCAGCGAAGCTGACGTGTGACGCAATAAAAACACGTCCGCACCCACACCCCACGCGCGCCAGTCTGGCGCATTCGAACGTCCGGCGAGACTTGCAAGCCAGCCTGAGGACACTCCGCTTTGGGCATTGACAAGTGAAAGACCGAATCGGACGGACTGTTTCAAATGCACCGGAAGTTCAACGGAATGCGAAAATCTGCTTTCGCTGAAAACGCCGGTCGCGCTCCGTTGCACCGCCGCGTTGGGATCCGAACGTGTATCCCAATAGGGCGATTCAACGTCAGCGGAAGAGACCCCATACGTCGACTGAAAGTGCCATACGTTTTGTGGGGAAGATGAACTTGTCGATTCGGCGTTTGTTGTCTGCTTGGGTGTTGCGGTTGTCTGTTCGGGCGGGGTGATGCGGATTTCGGCACGTGCTGTGTTGGCCTGCAACAGCGCCGCAAGAGATGTACCGCTGCACATCACCCGAGCCACAAATCCTGCGATGTTTTTGTTCGTATGTCGCAAACCCGACATGCCCCCCTGCATCTGTAGGGGGGTATCGGAACAAAAGTGCGTGTACTGCTGTTTACGTCAGCGGCTTGACGGAAGAAATCTGCAGCGCTGGGCTAAAGCCTCGAATTTTCCAGCCATATTTTCAGAGCTCGATACCTGCGGTCATGGTCACGGTCCAGTCGGTTGCGCTGGCCTCGAGCTGGCGAATCAGTTTGTTGAATTCAGAGTTGTCAGATGATCCTATGACTTCATTGGCTATCGATGACGGGATGCCGCCGGTGAATTCGCCAACTCCACCGCTTCGCGCGAGCGCGAAGTTGAGAGTCGATTTCTGACTGATTCTTTCCGACCAGCTGCCGCGCACCAACCAGCTCCTGTCGGTCAGGTTGGTCAAACCTGAAAAAAGCAGCGTCGAATCGTTGAGCGAGCCTGGCTGTGCGAGCAAAATATTTGCTGCCACGTAACGATTCGCGAGATAAAGTCTTTGCGCCTGTCCGCGCAGGAAAGAAACAGCCTCACTGAACGCGTTTGAACTGCCAAAGTCGTTCCAAAAATATTCAACCGAAAGATTCGCTGCGTCGCTCTCGGAGTACTTGACGTCATACCGCAGTCCACCCACCACCTGCGCGATGGTCTGATTGTCCCGCTTGTAGGAGGTGATTTGTTGGGAGCCGTCAGATGCTGTTCCGCGTCGGAAAAATTCGCGTTTGCTCTTGCGTGTGAGGGCCGTTTCGACAACCAAGTCAATCGGGCCAAGAGCTGTGTTGATGTCAAAGGCATACTGCTGCGGCTGATCGCGGCCTCCGGCAACCGTTGCAGTCAGCTCGCCGAGTCCGTAATTGAACTCTGCACGGGCCGCGAATTTGCCGTCGCGCGCAGTCTGTGAATTGTCAAAATTCGCCAGCAGATAAAAGTTATTTCCCGACTTCTCGAACGGCATGTGCAGCTTGAGAAGGTTGGCGCCTGCGCGCACGTCGTAAAGAGCGAATGGGTCTTTGGCTTCGACGGCGAAAAAGTCGCTCGGGTTCCAAAACGTCGCAGCGCCCCATTTGAGTTTTTGTTTGCCGAGAGTTGTGTAAACGTTCGTTCCGTTCCACTTAATCCAAGTTTCATTCACCGAGAAAGCTGGTTGATTTTGCGCACTGCCACGGCTTGTCACGCTACCTTTGATATAACCGCGCAGGTTGTCGGCCGGTCGCGAATCCAGATAAAGCTCTGCTCCGGATGAGTTGAGCACCCTGGCTTCACCGGCGCTGGAGTTGCTCCCTTTGCTGAGAACCGATTGCAGTTCCAATCGTCCGCCCAAGGTGAGTATCTCACCTTGTGTTTGTCGAGAGGTCATAGTTGTGTCGGGGCTTTTCGCGGGCTCGGCAGCTTTGCCCGACTCGCTCGCTGCAGCACTGCCACCGCCGAACATTTCATCCTCAAGTTTGTTTTCAGCCGCAAGCGCGAGAAAGGCTGGCAAAAGCAATGTGGCAAACGCCAGCGAGCACAATTCTTTGCGAGGGTATTCAAGGACAGGACGTTTCATCGGCTTTGTGACTCCAACCAAGCTTTTGTGAAAATATTCGCAGGCAAAGAGTCGAGGTTCACGTCGCGCAGCACAACTGTCGTCCCGTTGCCCTTCTCGACTTCGTCAATGATGCGGATCTCACGGGGGATGTAGACATCAGCAC
>JBEDKY010000333.1:0-4383 GCA_041171905.1 Pseudomonadota bacterium | reverse complement strand
CAGTGGATGAGTTTTGGCAAAACTCTCGGCCCCGCTGAACAAACTGCAGCAAAACAGCCACGGCGCACACAACTCAAGCCGATTTACCTTGCCACGGCTGTCATTCTGGCCGGAGCAGCTGCATCGCTCACAATACTGCTCAGACCCAGCCTGTCCAATAACGGTCCCGCACACACTCCATCGCCGGCAAGCCTTTCAGCAACTCAGACAACAGAATCAGTGAGCACTTTGGCTCAACAACCCCCCGCAGCGACAGCAGTGCCAGCCTCAGCGACAGCAGCGCCAGCCTCAGCGACAGCAGTGCCAGCCTCAGCGACAGCAGTGCCGAGCGATCCGACAGCAAAACCAGTGGTGCGAAAAAGCCGAGAAGTAAAGCCCGAGACACTCAGCAAAAAAGAAGGCTTCGCATTCATTTCAGCCAACGCTTGGGCCGACGTTTTCATCAATTCACGACTTGTCGGACGGCTTCCGATGGCGAAATCTCTGCAACTGAAAGAAGGAACTCACAGACTACGGCTCATCAACCCGATGACAGAACCGCTCGAAACAACAATCCGTGTAAAATCAAATCAACTCGTTAAGCTCCACTTCAATTTAGTCCCCCGACAGACACCCCCTGCGGACACCCAGTAAGCCCGAAATTGCTGTTTGCCGCGCAATGGCTTAATAGGAGTCAACGCTCAGCGACCGACACAAAGAAGGGATTGCCTTGATCAGGGATGTCCATTTGCCTGAAAACCGAGAACACCCGCACCGACCCACACTGACTGTCGGCGATGCATCGGGTCGACTCATCTGCCGAGTCGCACTGACGCGCGACGTTCTTTCGTTCGCCGCTGCCAATGCCGACTTCAATCATGCGCAATTCGGCAGCAGTGTTTTCTTTGCCGAACTGTGCGGGCAATGCGTTTTTCTCTCGGAAAGCACAAACACTGAGGATAAAATTCTCTTGCAATTTGGCGAATGCAAGAACCATCAGGGCCTGAGCTTTACGCTCATTCTCGAACAGGACGTCCATACCGATGAGACTCCCACCAAATTCAACCCATCCGCGCTGACGGAATTGTTGACAGCTTGGATCGGCAGACCGATGCAGGGACACACTGGTCTGGTTCCTGCACTTGAAGAATTTCTGCGGCTAGTCGTCACCAGTTGTGGCGCACTGAGCGGATTGCTCGTGCTTGCGGATGAACGCGGCTACAGCCTCGTCACTCATTTTGGGACCGACCTTCAGGGAGCTGCGGATATCTGGAACAAAATGCCCGCCTCCATCAGCGAAGAGGTTCTGCGCTCAGGAGCTCGGATGATCCTCCCCGAGGGACTGCGGGAAAAACAGTCACCCGAAAAATCGACCATCTACGTGCGCAACGTGCGCAGTGTCGTCGGCTTTCCGTTGTGCGCCGAGAACAGAATCCTTGGTATTTTCTATTTGAACTTTCAGAACATCCTGCGTGACCTGTCCGCCGAGCTTCAGCTCGAACTCGAATTCGCCGCAACCCTCGCGGGGCTCGTGATTCAGCGGGCTCTGCTGCGAGAAGAATTAAACTCCCTCAGGTTCAACAAGACTTCAATGAACTCGGATGCGATGTCAGCCGGTAGACTAATGATCGGCAACTCCTCTGCCCTGGAAGATGCATACCGATTTATTTCGCGCTTTGCGGTTGTCGACATCCCCATTCTCATTATGGGTGAAACCGGAACAGGAAAAGAGCTGGCAGCCCGCGAAATTCACCTCCGTTCATCGCGCTCCGGAAAGGCCTTTGTCTCTGTCAATGCATCGGCAATTCCTGAGAATCTTTTTGAATCGGAACTCTTTGGCCACAAAAAAGGCTCATTTACCGGTGCCATTTCCGATCGCGAGGGCCTCATCGAGCGCGCAGCGGGCGGAACTTTGTTTATCGATGAAATCGGCGAAATTCCCCTCCCCTTGCAGGCCAAACTTTTGCGCGTTCTGCAGGAGCGCACAGTTGTCAGAGTCGGCGACTCACAAGCGCGCAAAGTCGACTTCCGGCTCGTTGCGGCAACTCACCGCGACCTGAAAAGCATGATCAAGCAGGGGACATTCAGGGAAGACTTGTACTACCGGATTGCCGGAGGAATCGTGACTCTCGCACCACTGCGGGAAAGACGGGATGACATTCGTATCCTCGCTCAGTTTTTCAAAGAGCGATTCTGCGAACAACACGGACTGCCGCAAAAGGAATTCTCAGTTGATACGCTGAGTGAATTGCTCAACTATCCCTGGAACGGAAACATCCGTGAACTCGAGAATGCCGTGAGCAGAGCGGTCGTAATGTCGGACGGCTTAGTGATCCGCACGAGTGATTTTGGGCTGTTTGCCAGCTCTGCCGAGAGCGGCGCTGCGGTGATTGCCGAACAAACGCAGGACGAGTCTTTGGAACAGGCAAAAGAAAGGTGGCTGCGCGGTTATCTTGTTTCCGCCCTCGACAAAAATAATCAAAACCGAACCCACACCGCACGTGCGCTGGGCATCAGCGAACGCACGCTCTTCCGTTATCTGGAAGCACTCAAGATAAAGGAACAGGAAGTTTGAGAAGGCCAGAAATTTTCTGCACAGCCGCGCTTTCTTTGGCAATGTTCTGCGTTCCTGCAAAACTGAGTGCAGATGAACCTCCGTTTCAGCAAGACTCCGCGTCACAGAATAAGCCGATGATGGCTCTGACGGAGGCCGAAAAATCATTCGATCTAGGTCAATTTCAACGCGCCGAACAGCAGGCGGATGCATGCCTCAAGCAACTCACGGCATATCCTTCCGCAGAAAAAAGCAGACTTTTTCTTCTCAAAGCAAGGCTGAGTTTCGCCTTTCAGCGCAAAACTGAAATGGAATCCTGGCTCAGAGAAGCCCATCAGACGAATGCCGAAGTCAAAGTCTCACGGCTGAAAGATCCACCTGAATTGATCTCCTACATGGAGAAGCTGCAAAACTCACAGGATGCAAAAACCACGCCAGCGCAAGCATCAACACCCGCTCAGCCCACACCGGCATCCGGACAAACTCAGGCCGCTCCCGCGCCGGCAGTTGCTGACCCGTTGAAAAAGAAACCATTCGATGCCGAGTTGAAATCTGCGGCCCGATTCGCTGTCGGCATAATGCCATTTGGTATTGGGCATTTTGTCAACAATCAGGTCTGGCCGGGAGCCAGTTTCATGCTTGCACAGAGCTCTTTGCTGATGCTCAGCTCCGGTCTCGCCGAGACAACTTTAAAGCGCGCGGAGGACGACAATTTCCCTTACGTCAGAAGCGGGGTTGATTATGGCCGTTTCAGCGACCAAGCCTCGGCCTACTCATTCCTCGGTGTGGGAGGTTTTTTTGGTCTGTGGGGTTTGGAGGTTCTGCACATCCTGCCGACCCTCGCACAAGAAAATCCGACAAGCGCGCAGTGGGCAAGATTTGCGACAAGTTTTGCACCCTTTGGCATTGCGCAGATAAAAAACGGTGAGCGTTCAAAAGCTCTTGGTCTTGCAGGCGCGGAAGCACTTTTTCTTCTGCTCTCAGGATCTCTCCCCCTCCAAGGCCAGCGCAGTCTTGCATTCACGTTCTTCGGCGGCAGCATTGTTTTTGGGATGATTGATGGATGGCTCAATCACGATTGGCAAGTTGACCCCGCGAAACCCACCGTTTGGAACATGATGCTGCTTCCAAGGCCCGTCAACGGCGGCCGTGATCTGGCTTGGGTTCTCTCGTTCGAAATGAACAATTGAAACTAATCCGAGCGCAAAGAATTACCGCGCGCAAAAGGGCTTGCCACGCAAATGCACTTTGCGCTTTTTGTCAGAATCCCTGTCCCTGCGGAGAATGGCGTGTGAGCGGATTGGGATTCTTGCGTCAATTGAAGAGAGAGCTCGTATCAGACGAGGAACGCGAAAGCAGTATAGCACGCACGAGTGCAGCCATTGTTTCGATCGTTTCTCCGAAATTGATTTTCGTATTTGGCTCCGCTGTTTCAGCCGATAAGTTTGAATCTGAATCGGATATTGATTGCCTTATCGGGGAACTAGCCGGTAGCTCTGCACATCGCATGCAGCCTTTTCATGCATACGCCATCTGCGAAAATTCATAATTCCGCGAATCAATTCGTCGATCCCCAAGGCAATTCCCACACCTACAATTCCCAACTTGAGAGAAAGACCCAAAATCGCCGACAAAGGAACCGACAAACCCAGCATAAAAACAATTCCGATTTTTGCGGGATAACCAGCGTCCCCGACTGCCTTCAAAGATGCCCCGACAACAATGTTGCTCGTCCTGCCGAATTCGACGAAAACGGCTATCCAAAGCAGAAGTCCGGCGTTCCATATGACTTCTGGATCGGTCGAGAACAAGGGCAGATAAAGCGGAGAAGTGAGAGCGAGGAGAAGCGC
>JBEDKY010000332.1:0-9002 GCA_041171905.1 Pseudomonadota bacterium | reverse complement strand
CCCGGCCATTCGTGCATTTCGAGTTTCTCGAGGCAGTCGCGTGACATCTTCTTGCGCGGAGCATTGGTGGCGGCAGAGTAGTCTTCGAGGAACTTGCTCACGAGCAGTGGAATGTCTTCCTTGCGCTCGCGCAGCGGCGGCACTTTTACAGGAATCACATTGAGGCGGTAATACAAGTCTTCGCGGAATGTTCCGTCTTTGACCATTTGCTCAAGGTTTTTGTTTGTCGCGGCAAGAATGCGGACGTCAACCTTCTTTTGCTCCGTGCCGCCGACGGGAATGAAAGTTCCCTCCTGCAGCACGCGCAACAGCTTGACCTGCATGGCGGGCGAAGTGTCGCCGATTTCATCAAGAAACAGTGTTCCCTTGTCGGCAAGCTCGAAGAGTCCTTTTTTGTCGCGGATTGCGCTGGTGAATGCACCCTTGACGTGTCCGAAAAGCTCGGATTCAAGCAGGTTGTCGTTCAAAGCGCCGCAGTTCTGCACAACAAAGTTCTGTTTTTTACGCTTGGAATTGAAGTGGATCGCTCTTGCGATTCCTTCTTTTCCTGTTCCGTTTTCACCCGTGACAAGAATCGTCGCGTCCGATTCGCACACCTTGGTGAGCAGCTTGAAGAGCTTGACCATCGGTGCCGACCGGCCGACCATTTTGCCGAAGTCCCATTTTTCTGAGAGTTCCTGCGACAGCGCTTCGAGACGTTCGCCCGATTCACTGAGCGTTTTGCGCAGAGTAACGACTTCCTCGATGACGACGTCGACGAGTTCTGTCAGGTACTCAATTTCTTTGCTGCTGAGCACCGGCAGTGAATCGATGTAAGTTTCAAGACCGCTCGCATCATTTGGGAACTTGTTTTTGAGGTATGTGCGTAGCCGGCGTTTTTGCTCATCGGCTGTGTCCTGCATCAGGAATCCGTCCGCGAACAGGCAGCCCATGTATCTGCCCTCAATGCGCAGCGGCAGAGTCAGCGTACTGAATCCCGCATGGCATGTGCCGGAGCGTGCGCCGGAGGATTCGCTGTTTTCGTAGGTGGTCGTGCGGGCCGTACCCATGCAATCTTTGAATCCATCATTGTTCTGGGTGATGAACGCACACACTCTGTTTGCAGGGTTGAAAAATTTGCCCTGTGGCACGCCGCGCAGGAAACCTCGCGCATCGGTGAAGTTGAGCTGTACTTTCCACCAGTTGCCCACAATCTGGCGGAGTCTGCGCACCACATGAAGGCGCTCGAACTCCTCGTAATTCATAACATTTGCACTCTCAGCCATGCGGTTCCTCCTCACAATCGGTCTGTCTAATTTTTCGGCAGGGTGTGTTGGAACTTGAGAGGGGTGTCTGACAGGCAAACAGGTATGGGCAAAATTTCGGCGATTTTTTCGACAGATGACTAAAAGATTGCACTTGACGGGCTGATCGCGGTGGGGTGATACTGAGAATGCCTCAGGTGAGCTTGGTTAATATGCCGGTGAACCTACAACGTAAGACACGGGAGCCAAAACTGTCTCGGTGTGCACGCCCTCCGACTTTGTGCGATTGAGGGAAGCCTGAAGAGTCAGAAAGCGGCACCCACTTTAAAAAAGTGGGTTTCTCTGTGCTCTTTTTCCTCTCATCTGGGGTTTCTCTTTTCCTGACTTCTCAATTTCTCTTCAAAATCAGAAAGACATTGTGAAACCCGCACTCACGGCGTTTGTCTTGTGGTTGTAGTTGACTTCGGATTTGTTCGAGTTGTCGATTCTGTAGCTGTAGGTTGTTACTTTTTCATCCGTCGATTCATCGGTACGGACTGCTACGGAGTGTTGTTTCCAAGGCACCCGGTATCCCCAAACAAGAGAAGACGACGATGGCTGACGGATGTCGGGAAGTTCTGCGAAGAACAAATCCTGTGATTCCGTCGCGCGCAGTGCGAACTGATTTTTCCCTTCGTTGAGCCTGCGCTCTGCGCGCATGTTCATCTTGGTGAACGGCAAAGATGACAGCCCAGCCATGCGTGTCACGTACCGGATCGAAGACAACGCTGAATCGGTAGAGCCCGAATCGTTGACCTGGGCCGTTACTGGTACGATTGAATCTTCCTTGTTGTCTGCCGAGACGGCCGGTTCAAAAGTTTCCTTCAGTTTGCGCTTTGACCGGAGCGGCTTTTGCGCGAACCAGACGCCCTCCTTTTTGACACTGCCATCCGGCAGTTTGCCAATGCTGGCAAGGAGTGAACGTTTTTTACTTGTGTTCTCCGGAATCGGGTCGGTCACTTCAACAACGTAACGAGGACGCGGTGCTTCAGCTTTGGCTGCCGAAGATGAATCTTCTGAGAAGATTTGTCCGAGGCCGAAATCAATTGAGATTCGACCCTGCAGAACGTCGGCAAGGGTTTTGTTTTTCTGTGCGAGATCATGAATGGAGCGTTGTAGCAAGCGTTCACGCGCGCCAGCGCTGATGCTCGTCCACTGCAGTCCGCCGCCGAGCGGCGAGGGGGCAATTCCCTCCGCTTCCGGATTGGCGCGGAAGCGTTCGTCGAATGTAATGGCATTTTTGCTGCGCAGATCGTTGAGGCATTGCGCGGCAAAGTTGCTGTAGTTTTTTTCAAAAAATGAAGGAATTCGGCTCGAAGTTTCACAATGGGTAAACCCACCGGCGCCATAAAGGGAGTTGAGATCGTCCCGCGAAAAGGCACGTCCGAGCACATCGTGGATATTCGGATTCCTGCCGGCCTCGGGCAACTGCGGAGGCTGGGTCATAAACAATGATGATTTGGGAATTTCGCTGCGCTTCGTTTCGGAAACTCTGGCGGTCGTCATGCCTGTCGGCTTGTGAATCTTGCTCGACGTGTCCGCGAGAGCATCTGGTGCCGCGGCGAAGGTGTAAACACCTGCAACCATCGTCAAAGCCAGTTCTTTTTTGTAAAAGGTACTCGCGGTCATGGGATCTCCTCCTCGCCGTGCGTTCTTCAGCAAGGTTCAGGCCAACTAAAACTCGACGCTTCTGTTCAGCTCTGGACGCGGCCAAAGCGCGTCAACTGCGGCTTTTTGATGAAAATGCCGGCTCGGTCAAGGGAAAACTTTTTGAATATACTTGGCAAAAGTTTAGACAGTGTTTAGTTTTTTGAAGATCATTTGCAAACCTTTTAGACGGTGGCGGACGCGATGACACTCTATGAAAAACATATTTTTGTCTGTGAAAATCAGAGACCAGAAGGAGATCCGCGCGGTTGTTGCCACTCCAAGGGAGCACCCGAGCTGACCTCCGCCCTCAAGAAAATGGCGGCTGATGCGGGACTTGGAAAAAAAGTGCGCGTGAACAAGGCCGGCTGTCTTGGTCAGTGCGCATTCGGCACTGCGGTTGTCGTTTATCCTGATGGTGTCTGGCACAAAAACGCCACACCTGGGGACGCAGAAAAGATTTTTGAACAACACCTCGCTCCGTTGAGAAAATCCGAATGAGTTTTGTTTTTCCAAATAGCGGTCCCAAATTAAAAGCTCCCTTGAAGGCTGATTCCTCACATCTGTTTAAGCGATACGGTCGGCTGACAATGCCCGCTGGAGCGCTCGATGCGCTGATGCAGCCTACTTTGAAAATACTCGCGCAAAGAGCGCAACAATCCGAGATGCCGCTGCAGGTTGGCTTTCTTCTATTCGCTGGCGACCATGCAGTTGCGCGGCGTTATGCCGTGAGCGCATATCCGCCAGAGGTCACACCACAGATGGTTGCAAATATTGTGGCGGGCGGTGCTGCGATCAGCCAGTTGGCAGCGCGCCGCGACGCAACGTTGATGGTCTGCGATGTTGGAGTTGCCGCCGGATTTGAGAACATTCTCGGTCTGCGCCCGGCCGGAAAAATTTTGTTCGAACGCAAGAATCTCCACCAGCATTTTCCGGATGGTGGATACCACTTGGGTTCGCGCGACATCACACAGACAAGTGCGCTGAGTGAATCCGCGTATCGACATTGCTGGAACGCCGGAGTTCAGTGTGTCGATGAGTTGCTGAGCAAGACTCAATGCGACGTCATCGCTCTGGGAGAGATGGGGATCGGCAACACGACGGCCGCCTCTACAGTTGCGGCACTTGTCTTGAGCCTGCCAGTGGAAGAATGCGTCGGGCGCGGAACTGGATTGGACGACGCGGGAATCAAGCGCAAGACAGAGGTGGTCGCAGCTGCGGTGCGGCGAGCGAGCGGTGCGCTTTCTGTGCACGAACAAGGCTCGCTTGCATGGGCTCACTCAGTACTTCTTGAAACTGCCGGAGCTGAGTTGAGCGCACTTGCCGGTGCTGCTTGGAGAGCTGCTGAGCGCGGCGTGATGGTGCTGCTCGATGGCGTTATTGTCACTGCGGCTGTGTCGCCCCTGGCTGATTGTGACCCTGCATTTACGCAATGGCTGCTTGCCAGTCACGAGAGCGCTGAGCAAATTCACAAAACGCTGTTGTCTCGGCTGAATCTGAGACCTCTGTTGCAGCTGGGTCTCAGGCTCGGCGAGGGGAGTGGTGCTGCACTTGCTGCTGGATTGCTTCAAGACGCCGATGCGCTGTTGCGCAACATGGCGACATTTGATTCCGCCGGAGTCAGTTCAAGCTGATTTTCCTTGATGAACAAGTTCAAGAATCGCCTTCATCTGCAACGGTTTAGAAAAGACGTGCGGTATTCCTGCCGCGCGTGCGTTGCGGACCTGCGGAGAATCGGGCGCATATCCCGTGATCGCGATGAAGGTGCAATCTCCGCAGCGTGTCTTTGCGATCTTGTAGACGTCGCAGCCATCCATGTTCTCGGGCAGATTCAAATCGCAAAGGATTGCTGAATATTTTTCGCGGCTCAGAAACTCGGCTGCCTCGGCACCGGTCGCCGCCACGTCGACCGAGAATCCCGACTTGCTGAATTTCATCGCCAGCAGTGTGCGTAATTCAACCTCATCATCAACCACCAGAAGGCGAGGGTACACGGCGGACTGTCCGTCGTTGCCCGTCATGGATAAACCCTTTGTCCAAGGGTCCAGTTGATGGGCTGATGCTTTGCAACTCTTGTTTGAATGTCGGCGATGTTGTCGAGAGCCAGTTTGGAGCTGATTTGATATTGAAACATGTGCGCAGCGGAAACTCCGGCAGCGATTCCTGAATGCCATTCAATCGGATGCAGGCGTGTCGCTGCATTGGCATGAAAGGACTGCGCCATTGTCTTGCCGGCAACCAAAAGGTTGTCGAAGCTCTTGTTGGTAAGTGCACGGAACGGAATGAAGAACGGCAGCGTGTCGGCACGGTTCATGTATGCCGGCAATTTACACGTGTTGAGTCCGTGAAAGTCTGCAACGTAGGAGCCGATACCCACGCGGTCCGCAAATTGTTCGCCGGTGATGTCTTTGGGTCCGCTCGATGTCAGATCTTCAAACTTTAGAACGAAATCATTGATGCCGATGCTCCGGCGCGTGTCGCGCAGGTAAGGCATTTTGCTCAGGCCTGTACCGGTACCGAAAATATTCCATGCACGCGCGATGCGATTTTGCAGATCGGCCGGCGCTTTCGACTTGAAGTAGTAATGCCATCCGATTGCGTGACGCTCGGCTCCCCGGAGGGTTGCAATGTCGACTCCGCCCACCCAGTCGCTCTTTTGGGCAAGTGACTTTTCCTTATTCAGGAAAAGATATCCGTAAGGATAGTCATTTCCCGGATTCCAATTCTGCATGGAAATATCACCCGCCGTCGGTCCACTGCCGGCAGCTCCGCGCAAGCGGCGATAAGTCCAAATCTCGGACCAAGAGAATAAGCGTGACGTTGTTTTGAAGTTATAAAACTCCGGATGCGCCACGGGGAACGGGTTGGGACCCTCAGACACAGGTTGGGCGTTGAGCGTTGCTGCAATCGGATACACGGTTGCCTGCCCGCAGGTGTCGTTGTTTTTCAGGCTTCCGTCGGCGTCCTCGGTTCCCTGCAACCACGGAGAGCCCGACAAAACCAGCAAGTCGCCAAATTCGGTTGCATCAATAAAGATTGGCATCATTCCTTCGCGGCCTGCGAAGGTGAGCGGTTTCTTTTTGAAGATTGCGCTGTCTTTTGGGGAATACCAGTCCGCAATGTCCTCAGAAAAATAGCGTTCATATCCGCTTCCTGAAACTGCCGTCCGCTGGATGGCTTTGATGGCCGTGATTTGTCTTTCACGCACTTCGACAGACTTGACCACGGTATTGAGGAAGACCTTCAGGAATGCCTCGGCCTCGATGGCCGGTTTGATTTGCTTCTCAACAAATGGCGCAGGTTCATAGCACTTGTCCGAAACCCAGCAGCCACCTGGATTTCCAGGCAATGCCTGCATCCAATTGTAAAAAGTCGCTTCGAGATTTTCTGGGCGCTGGCTCTCTTTGCCGATCTGCAGCCCATTAGAGGTAATGTGTGAAAAGTCGATCGCACTGACACCTGATGAGGTCAACTGCCCGCCGGGCCAGTCGGTCGGTTCGAGAAGGCACGTCAGCCGCTTTTCACGCGCAGATGCGAGCGCGGCAGCTAGAGCGGCAGTCGAGCCACCGGCGACGATAACTTCGCAGCGCGGATCATCAAAATTGAATGACGCGAGTGTTGATTTAATGTCCTCTGGATTGGGAGTGGGGGCGTTGAATTGCCTCGGCTTGCAGCCGGCCAGATGAAGAATCAAGGTTCCACTCATGACGGCAACGGCCGCCTTCTGACGCACGATTGGTTGCATTTGTTGAGCCCCTTGCGTGATGATTCTGTCCTGCCCGCAAGTATAGTCGAATTGTTGCCGAGCCACATTTGCAGAATTGCAGGAAAACGGGTGTCAATGAATTGGCAAACAGGAGAGAATAGTTTGAAAACAGGTTCCGTTTGGATTGATGGAAAGCTCACTCCTCTTGATTCCGCAATGATTCCGGTGACCGATCGCGGACTCCTCTTTGGACACGCAATCTTTGAAACCATGCTCGCCCTCGATGGCGGTATCGTTCTCTGGGACGCGCATCTGGCAAGATTGCGTGCCGGAGCGTTGCGTGCCCGTTTGGCATGTCCCGATGAGCAGGTTCTTCGCAATGCCCTTCACGAATGTATGACGCACTTCAGAAACAGTCAGGGCGATGCTGCCTCGAAGCGGCAATCGGTCAGGCTGATTCTGACCGGTGGTGATGGACTGACGCTGCAACCCGATCGAGATGACGACGGTAAGCTGAGAGCGCCGCGGATTCTGGTGATCTGCAGGTCAGCAAAAGCCCCAGCCGATGAAATGCGCCGGCACGGATATGCTCTGAAAGTCTGTCCGGATGAACGTTCGAAAGAGCTTGTCGACATTAAGGCGTGTTCGTATCTATGGAATCTCATGTGTCTTGACGATGCCGTCATCGAGGGCTTCGACGATGCGCTCTTGGTGAATCCCAACGGTGAGATTTCTGAGTCAACAATTGCGAGTTTTGTTTGGATGAGCAAATCCGACAAAGCATTGTGTTCAGCTCCACAGGAGAACAACGTCCTGCCGGGAACGACGCTCTTGTGTCTGCAGAATGCGATGGCGGCGATGGGCCATGAAATCCGTTGGCACGCGCTCAAGGCGGGCAGTTATGAGGATGTTCTGGCATGCGCGCTTGTCTCTTCCGTGCGTGGTCTTGTTCCAGTCCGTAGAATAGACGACTACGAATTCGACATCGAACACCTGCATGAGACTTTCGATCTTTGGAATCAGGCACTCGTCAATGAGCAGATCAGGAATTGCGAGATTCTACTGAAGTGATTTTGTCGCCCGACGATAAAACTCTTCCTTCCAGCTGGGCATTGTCCACAAGGATGAGTTCGCGGTTCTGCCAGTCGTACACCCGCACGACAAAGCGGTAGTTGAAAATAGCGCGTTTTTTGACCATCACCTCGCGCGGCAAGCCATCCATCGATGGCAGTTTGAGGATGTGACGGCTGTCGTCCATGCTGTGCAGAATTTCGTCGAGCGGCAGTCGCCAAGTCTGTTTGACGATGCGCGCTGCAGTGTCTGACGCTTCGGGTGCGATGTGAAATGATTCCCAGACTCGGAATGAAAGACCGCTTTTTACCCTGTCCCAGCGCGTCTCGCGCTCAACTGCAGCAACTTCAATTCTGCTCGCGGTTTTGTGATATTTGTCTTTGACAAGTTGATAGCACTGACCGAGCCATTTTCCGGCTGAGAGGTTGAACTTCGCACGCAGTTTGTCTTTCATCCACTCTTTGAGTCTGTCCTTGAGGACGTACACGATCACGTTTCCGGCGGCGAAGATGGCGATGGCAACGACACCGCTCTCCTGCAGTGATGAAGCCTCGATTCCCTGATAGACAATCCACATATAGGTGCCAAAAAAAGCAAATGCCGCCGAGACCGCTGCAGCTCCGCCGCCAATCCAGAAGTCAACTTTCTTTTCGTTCGGAATGAGGTCGGTTTTCAGATCCCAAAACGTATAGTGCAAGCGCTTGAGCTCGCGCAGACGTTCGAAGTAATCGGCCGCCATCTGTGGGTCGGCAGCAACGTCCGAAAGCGAGGGAAGTTTGCACATGAGCCTCCATTCGCTCACAATCCGCGCCCATTCCGAAAACCAATTTTGTTCGGCCGAGACACGCCGGACATTGATTTTGGTTTGATTCATGGCAGCTTCAAGCTCGGCCTTCGAGCCGATGCTTCCAGAGCGCAGCACCGCAAAATGACTCTCGTAGGCATCGTATGAGTCTTTGAGTATTCCCTGCAATTCCCCAATCGTCTGGGTTGCGAGCATGATGACAAATTCTGCAAGATCAGCGAGTGCAAAGGTAAAATCGTCGGCTTTACCCTCGGGTTCCTGACTTTTTGAATTGCTCTGCAGGACGCTGTGCTCCTTGGCACACAAGGCTTCCCACATGTGGTGTGACAAAACGGCTCTGTATGCGGCTCTTAGGCTGCTGACAAGTTCGCGTTTGGCGGCGTAATAAGCGTCCCAGTCGGGGCCTTTGTCGACTTCACTGTTGAGGATGATTTTTTTGATTTGCGAGCGGCAGCGCTTCAAATCGGACTGAAAGATGATGCCAAGCCTC
>JBEDKY010000331.1:0-7311 GCA_041171905.1 Pseudomonadota bacterium | reverse complement strand
TGCAACAGAAGTTCCTGCATGCGCTCGTCTGAACTGATATCCTGATTTTTGATGTAGATGCGCGACATGTGCGAAGTTACGCCGGCCACCGCCATGCGGTGAAAATCCGGCTCGACGATAGTATTGGTGCTCGGTGCAAGCACACCGAATTTGTGCCGGTAGCCGAGCGCATCCAATGGGTGAATCAAATTCATTTCGTCACCACCTTGTTTTCTTCAATCAGTGTGCGCTTGACGAGTTTGTCGTCGACAAACCAGTGCCATGTGCGCGAGCGGCGCAAGCCGTCGGAGCTCAGCTGGATCATTTCGACAAGCTTCGAATTACCAATGTCCTTGCGCTTCCAAGTCAGAAGGATGGTGTCCTCGTCGGCTTCCCATGCGGCGCCGCTGATGCGCTCGCTTTCAAACCAGATCTTTTTGTTTGCATATGTTGCGGGAAAGTAATGCTCTTCCGTGCGGCCGTCATCCCACGTGTAGAGGTTGGTCTGCTTGTAGGGAAATTGCGGATCTTCTGAAAAAACACAGGTGAGCAGCGATTTGTGCTGGTCAATGATTTTTCCTTCGGCATCAACCGTAGTGTAGATACCTTCCCATTGACCAGCATGGCGGGCGAGCAGCGGCATTTCTTTCTGAATCAGCATGAGCAAATTCTCCGGTCAGTTCTTTCCCGCCGGCACCTGCGGATACCACCAAGGATCCACAACACCGGCAGCCGTTTTTTTCAATAAAGCTTTTTTACGCATGAAGCGCATGAGTCCGTCGGCTCCCATCCGAGACAAACCCGCGCCGGAATTTTTGCGCGGCGTCTTGGCGCAGGAATGTAAAAACGCGGTCAGGCCGCAATCATTCAAAGAGACGGCACTGGCCTCAAGCAGACTAGCCACACGCTTGAGCGTGTCGTTGTCGGCCGAAAAAACCGCCGCACTCAGGCCGTATTGACTGTCGTTGGCCAAATCCACGGCTTCCTGTTGGTTTTTGAATGGCATCACAGGAATGAAGGGTGCAAAACTCTCTTCCTGCATGACTTTCATGCCGTGATGAACACCGGTGATGAGAGTGGGTGCCATAAAGGAGGCGCCCTCAGGAGCTGTCTCCCACTTTCCACCCGTTTCGACGGTCGCTCCCAAAGTAACCGCATCCTGAAGGTGTGCTTCGATGACAGAGACCTGAGCGGGAGAAATGATCGGAGCCATCCATTCGCTCACTGGTGAGTAATATGTCAGTGAAACGATGTGTTCACGCATTCTGTGGATAAACTGTGGATAAATATCTGCATGAACGTAAACGCGCTCAATCGACAGACACGACTGGCCTGCATTGGCAGTGCTTCCCCAAAGAATAGAGCGAACTGCGACTTCAACGTCGGCATCGGCAAAAACGATAGCAGGATCTTTTCCACCCAGTTCCAGATGGGCCGGAATCAGCCTTTGCGCAGCGCGTGCGGCGACCTTACGACCAACTGAAACACTGCCGGTGAAACACACAGCATCAGAGAGGTCGACAACTGCCTCACCCGTCGGTGCACCACCCACAGCCAAACGGCAAACGCCACCCAGAACGGGAACCGTGTCGAGTAAATCGGTCATGACGAACGCCCAACGCGGAGTCACTTCGCTTGGCTTGATGAGCACCGCACTGCCGGCAAGCAGGGCGGGGATGGTGTCGACAAAACTCAAAAGCAATGGAAAATTCCAAGGACTGATGACGCCGACAAGCGGAAGCGCATCACGAACGCACTGCTGCGAAAAATTTGGCATTGCAGTGGGCATCAAAGAATCGGGCTGCCACAATCCGGCATTTTCAAAAGCGTAGGAAATCCAACGCTGCAACGTCGCCGACAATCCGGACAGTTCAGTCACGCTCTCGCTGCGGCGGCCAGTGTCGCGCGTCAGCGCTTCGAGGAGTTTTTCTCTCCACATCGGGTCAGTCAGTTTGTCTGCAAACGCCTGCAGGCCCTGCGCACGTGCAACCACGCCGGCCGACTCCCACTCACGCTGTGCGGCACGCAATCGCCCGCAAAGCTCCGCAACCTGTGCAGCAGTTGGATCTTCGAAAGAACCCTCAGTTTCGCCCGTACGAGGATTCCGCAACACAAAAGTCATGGCAACCGTCCGGATTTTTCAAGTCTTGAAATTGTTTCCTGCTGCAGCTTCAGGAGTGCCGAACGATTGGCTGAAGTTGCAGCCACATCCGCCAGACCATTCGCCGCAACGCTTTCGCCGCGCGCATAAAAGCCCGCGTATTGTGTGTACTTCTGACGTGCCACGAGGTTTTGCATTCCGGTCTGGCGTCGCGCGTCCCGCAACGCAGACAAGTGAATCTCAGAATGGGCATTGAGACTCTCGCCGGTTCCGGCCATCGCCAAAATCCGACCTCGATAATCGATGATGCGTGAACCGCCATCTGCAGATTCTGCGGCAACCTCAGTTCCGCTGATTCCTGCAGTATTTGCTGAAATCACGTAAGCAAGATTTTCGACGGCACGTGCCTGTTTGCAGATATCCTTTGCGCTTAATTGCGGACCGTGGATTTCGGAGCTTGGATGAAGAAAGATTTCAGCTCCCTTCATCAGCGCAACGCGCGCCACCTCAGGAAAAAGAATTTCATCGCTGGCGATGAAGGCCATCCGGCCGAGTTCGGTGTCGGCCACCGGAAACAGTGCATCCTCGCCGTATATTTCAAGATATTTATTCCAGACATCGTAAGGAGTCGGACTGAACACCGAATTCATGCGCCGGTAACGCAACACAACGCGACCCGCAGGAGAAATCAGAAAACACCCTTGAAAAAAAAGTTCGGGAAAATGCACGTCACGTTCATAGGCGTTGAGCGCCAAATACACATCGTTTTTTTGTGCGATGGCACACAGCGCTTCGATTTCGGGCCCGTCGGCAGCGATACAGGCCTTTTCGCGCCACTGCTGAAAATTCTCCCGCATCGGAAACCCTGTCAGCACATACTCGGGCAACACGACCAACCTGCACTGCGGCCCAACAAAGGCCTTATTTGCGGCCACCAACTTTTCGAGACGACAGATTTGCGCATTGATATGTGCACGCGCCGACTCGCTGTCTTCACAGGAATTCACCGCATGGCAGCGAATCTGCAATGCAAGTGCCTGATATATGAAGGGAGATGTCATTTGAGCCCTTGCGCTTGATTCGTATCAGTCAAGTGTGATTTAAACACCCCGCCTATAGCAGAAAAAAGCGACCGTTCAACCGGCACAGAGCAACTATTCTCCCGCACCCGAGGCGGTCAGTTTCGTGCTCAATGGATACACCGCTTTTTCTTTGTCAAATCTCGAAAGGGATCGTCAACATGACTCACTCCGATCACGTCACCCTTATCGAGGTTGGTCCGCGCGACGGATTTCAAAGTGAAAGCAAATTCATTCCCACAGAAAGCAAGCTGCGCTGGATTCGCGCGGCGTTGGCAGCCGGCAGCAAAGAAATTCAAATCACTTCTTTTGTGAATAATAAGGTTGTGCCTCAGATGTCCGACGCAGAAGAGCTCTGCGCGGCGTTGATTGCTTTCCGCAAAGAGCATCCGCTGTTTGCAGACGTCACTTTCAGTGCGCTCGCCCTCAACAGCAAAGGCGTCGAGCGCGCCGTCGCTGCAGGCATCGACGCAATAGATATTTCAATGTCGGCAAGTGAAACCCACTCTCAGCGCAACACACGCCGCACTCAAGATGAGGCCTACCAGGAACTCGTCTCCATGGTTACGCTCGCGCGCTCCGCCGGGCTCAAGGTACGTGCAGGATTACAATGTGCGTTTGGCTGCGCTTACGAAGGAAAAATTGCACCGGCACAGGTGTTGGAATGGTTCGAGAAAATCGCTGCGCTCGCGCCCGACGTTTTGAGTCTGGCCGACTCCACAGGCATGGGTCATCCGCATCTGTTGAAAGAGATCGTCGGTGAATGCCAGACGATGGCTGGCGGCAAGCCCATCGTTCTTCACCTGCATGACACCTTCGGCCGCGCGATGGCCAACCTTGTCACGGCGCTTGATTTGGGAGTGCGCCGCTTTGACACGTCGTTTGGCGGTCTGGGCGGTTGTCCTTTTATCGCAGGTGCCGCCGGAAACCTCGCGAGCGAAGACGTCGCCTCACTTCTTCACGACATGGGCTATTCAACCGGCCTCAATGTTTCTGCAGTCGTCAGTATCCGTCACGAACTTGCTGAGTTTCTTGGAAGAGATCTCCCAGCCAAGGCGCGGGGTTGAACCGCAATGCGCGCGCAAACAATTGCCGAAAAAATTCTCTCAGAAAAAATCAAACGTGACGTGCGCGCAGGCGATCTCATCACTTGTCCTGTCGATCTGTGCACAGCCAGCGACACGACAGCTCCGCTGGCCATCCGTTCTTTTGAACAGATGTGCGCAGACACAACGCAGGCACGACTCGCAGATCCGCAAAAAGTTGTGCTCGTCATCGACCACGCCGCACCGGCACCCAACGAGCGCATCGCAAATCTGCACAGTCTGATGCGGCAATTTGCGCGCATGCATGGATGCAGGATCTACGAAAGCGGCGAAGGAATCATTCATCACATTGTTTATGAGCAGAACCTCGCCCCTGCCGGTTCAGTTGTCATGGGAGCAGACTCCCACACAACCACCTACGGTGCATGGGGTTCATTCGCCGCGGGCATTGGCTCCACAGACGCAGCAGCGATTTGGAAAACCGGCCACACGTGGCTGAAGGTTCCGCCGACCATCCGCATCGAACTCAACGGCAGTCTGAGCGACGGAGTTTTTGCCAAAGACATCATGCTGCACCTGCTCGCGCAGTTGGGCATGCAGCAGGCAAATTATCACGCGCTCGAATTCGCAGGCGACACCATCGCGCAACTTCCAATGTCTGAACGGATTACTCTTGCAAACATGACCGCAGAGCTCGGCGGCAAGACAGGCATCGTTGAATGTGCACAGTCTGTTCAGGCAGATGCGCAAGCCGACTACGCAAAAATCGTACGGGTGGATGTGTCGCAGCTCGAGCCGCAAATCGCACTTCCAAACAGCCCTGCAAATGGCCGTCCACTGGCTGAACTCTTCGGTAAGCCTGTAAACTTTGCATTTCTTGGCACATGCACCAACTCACGGATCGAAGATCTTCGCATTGCGGCTGCGATTCTTCGCGGAAAAAAAGTCGCCGAAGGAGTGCGGTTTTACATTTCACCTGCGTCACGGCAGACACTGCTGCAGGCCACCCGCGAAGGTGTTTTGGAAACTCTGCTCGATGCAGGCGCCACGTTGCTGGCAACAGGCTGTGGCCCGTGCGTCGGCACACACATGGGCGTTCCGGCCGATGGCGATGTTGTGATTTCTTCTGGGAACCGCAACTTCGCAGGCCGGATGGGCAACCGCAATGCGCAGGTTTATCTCGCCTCTCCCGCCGCAGTAGCGAGCGCCGCACTGAACGGCTGCATCAGCATTCCTTCGCTCGGGAGACATCCATGACAATGCGCGCGCACGTTTACGGAGATTCCGTCGACACCGACAGAATCATTGCCGGCAAATACACCAAGACACTCGATATGAATGACCTAGCCAAGCACGTGATGGAAGACCTCGATCCGCAATTCAGCGCGCGCTTCCGTGTTGGTGATGTGGTTGTTGCAGGCGAACATTTCGGTTGCGGCTCGTCGCGCGAGCAGGCGGCGCTCGCACTCAGAGCAGCCGGCGTCAAAGCAGTCATTGCAAAATCATTTGCAAGAATTTTCTTTCGTAACGCAATCAATGTCGGTTTGCTGGTCATGGAAATTCCCGATCACGACATCCGGCAGGATGATGAGCTCGATGGCGAATTCGCAAAGGGAATCGTTCACAACCTGACTCAGAACAAAACCTATACAAGCAGTGCTTTGCCGCCGGTCATGCTGGCGATTGTCGAGGCAGGCGGACTGGTTGCCTTCCTGCGCAATGGAGGTTCCTTTGAACAACTCTGAAGGAAAGCCGCTCGCGGCCATCCGCGTGCTTGATCTCACCCATGCGGTGATGGGCCCTTGTGCAAGTCTGACTCTAGCCGACATGGGTGCCGACGTGGTGCACATCGAACCACCTGAAGGTGATCCGACGCGCTCGCTCAAGGGTTTCGGAATGGGTTACTTTCCCTTCTACAACAGGAACAAAAGGAGTCTTGCGGTCGACCTCAAAACAGCCGACGGACTCGCCGTGGTGCACGCGCTGGCCAAACGCTGCGACGTGTTCATTGAGAACTTCGGTCCGAACACAGCCGACAGACTCGGACTTTCCTATGCAACTTTGCGTGAACTGAATCCGCGCATCATTTATTGCTCTCTCAAGGGTTTTCTCTCAGGCCCCTACGAAAACCGCCACGCCATGGACGAAGTTGTTCAGATGATGGGCGGGCTTGCGTATATGACAGGGCCACGCAACCAGCCTTTGCGCGCCGGCACGTCGGTGGTCGACATCACCGGCGGAATGTTTGGTGCCATGGGTATTCTTGCAGCTCTCTTCGAGAGAGAGAAATCCGGAGAAGGTAAACTCATCCGCTCGTCTTTGTTTGAAACCACTGCGTTCCTGATGGGACAGCATATGGCCTATTCGTCGCAATCGGACGCGCCGATTCCACCGATGCCCGAACGGCAGAGTGCTTGGTCCGTTTATCAAATCTTCACCTCAAAAGACGACCTGCCAGTGTTCATCGGCATCATCAGCGACAGGCATTGGCAGCGTTTCTGTGAAGCCTTTGCACAAAACCAATGGGCAGCCGACAGCAGGCTTGCAACCAACAACGGCCGCATCGCTGAAAAAGAATGGTTCTTGCCGGCAGTCGCGGCACTTCTGGCACAATTTGATCGTGCAGAAATTGTTACACGCTGCGAGCGTTTCAACATTCCATTTGCTCCAGTGGCCCGTCCGGAAGAACTCTTCACCGATCCGCAACTCAATCAGTCCGGACGCCTTCTGCCGGTTGAATTCAACGGCAAACAAACAATGCTCCCGGCACTGCCGATTGAATGGGACGGCCAGATGCCCGAGCTCAGCCGTCATCCTCCGAAGGTTGGTCAGCACACAAGTGAAATATTGAGCGAGCTGGGTTTTTCGCACAGCGAAATCGAAAGACTCCGTGCCACAAACGCCGTGTCATGTGCTTCGGAAGCTCAGCAGACATCCGCAGAAATCCAAGGGAGACAGCCACAATGACAATCACATTCGATCACATCATCAAAGGCGCAACGGTCGTCCGTCCGCACCAGCCCGCTCCCGAGCAACTTGACATCGGCATCAAAGACGGCCGCTTCGCCGCGCTGGCTCCCAACCTCGATCCGGCCACTGCAAAGAG
>JBEDKY010000330.1:0-4101 GCA_041171905.1 Pseudomonadota bacterium | reverse complement strand
GTATTTTGATCACATGATTGTCCGAGTGGAAGACTCCAACGGAAAAGCACATTGGCTCGACGCAACAAGGCAACTCGCGTTTTCTGAAGGGGTCTGGAGCGATTTAGCTGGAAGACAAGTGCTGGTTTTTAGAAAAGGCGTCAGCGCGCTCGAGCGCATTCCTGAAATTACCGCTGCAGAAAACTCTATTGAAATGACCATCGATCACTTCCCCTCGTCAGGAAACGAGCAAAAGACCCACTCGACGGCAAAAATATCGCCGCTCGCAGCTGCGGGGCTTCTGCATTCAGCACGCAACAGCTCGCCGGCTGAATTACGAGAACAAATTGAAAAAACCTTCTCCGGCGGCAAAAAAATTATCCGCAGTGAGCTGAGCTCCTTCGACACAAGCAAGGACTATGTTCATGGATTGACTCTGACAGCGAGCCTCACGGTCGAAGATACACCCTTACAAACTTCAGCCGGAATCGCGTTTCCAGTGCCGTCGGAACTGAGCCGCATTTCGGACATTAGACCAGAGCAACTCGATCTTGGCGTGGAGCTTGGCACACCCGAATTCTTCAGTATCACCTACAGCACACCAGCTGAGAATCTGGTCGGACATCTACCAGTGAGCTGCTCTGCAAAGTCCAGGTGGGTTACACTGGAGAGAAAATACTCCATCGAAAACGGACGAATCTTCATCCGATCGCTTACAAACAGAGATGCGACCTTTATCACGCTTGAAGAACTCCGTTCCAGCGAATTTGCAAAGCTACAAAAGGAGATCAGCGAATGTTTCGACAAAAGATTGTTGATTTTCAAAAAATAGCCAGCAGTTCGCTGTTAATGTATTTTTGTGTGCTTAAAAATAGTATTTTTTATCTTCCGAAATTATATAAATATCCATAATGATAAGTTTTAATTTGAGAGATTAATGTGCGAAATAAATCCTCCGATATGAATGATATGAGAAACAGAACGTTTCTGCTTCTCTGGTGTGTCAACCCCGCACGGAGGTTTATTCATGTACGCTCTTCAGATTTCTTTGTTTGCATCAGCTTTTGCATTCATCACTGCATGCGGTTCTGCAACCGAAAACCAAAATTCAAATACTGAAAATCAACCAGCTGATGTATCTGCCGAGAGCGAGGATGATTTAAGCCTCTCGAAGAGAGTTGAAAACGACGGATGCGTGATTGGTGTTGTCGGGCCGACCGTATTTTCAAAAGCGGCGCCGCAGCCTCTGGTTGTCAAATACACTTTCAACTATCTGAGCAGCGGTGATCGCATTGCACTCAGACACCCGAGCCTGCCGAACTTCCTTTCGGGTGCACTGCCATCAAAATCAGGAAACCTTTCTATCGACATCACAAAACTGGCCGCAGGCGAGTATAAACTTGTCGGCATGACAAACACCCACGTCACCGACAGAGCAAAGGATTGTGGTCTCGCAAAAACGATCATCATCAGAAACAAATAAGCCACTTGCCTGAAGTGCGGACAGGGAGTCTGCGCTTCAAAAAATTCAGCGTATCACCCGCAAACGCGATGAGAGCATCTTTACGAGTCTCGGATTCTGCTCAGACACAATCATGGTCTCTATCTCTTCTGACGAAAATGCTTCAACCGCCATTTCAATCAACTGACTCACATAATTTCTCTGTAAAAGAATATCTTCGCCAATACAAACAATCGCCACCAAGGCATTTTCACGAACCTCGCGCGGCATCGACGGACTACTCAGCAGTTCCAGAAGTGAGTTTTCATATGCAGGATAATCTGCAAAGTGAAGTGGATATAAATTACGCGTAAACCAGTCTACACGACCCATATCTCCACTGACGACAGCAGCAATGAGGATTTGTGAAATTCTGTCATGATGCTTGAACTTGCACAGTCTGTTAAACACCTTCCGGCAGGGCTGCTCGCGCATCGGCAGACAATCCCCCTTGAGCAAATCAAGCATATAGTCATTGGCTTCAGGATAAAAATCACGGAAGTAACTCAAGCCGCAGAAATCAATAAATTCGCCGGCAATATCGGAAAATTCAAATTTCCCGGTGGCAACATGCGACTCGAGTTCGACATAGAGAAAGAATCTAACCAGCTCGCTGTCATCATCTTGAATTTTCCATTTTCCGACGGCACAAAGACATTCGAGCACCGCCAGCGCGCGCGGATACGCATTGACGAATCGATTGGAACGCCTGTCCAGAGTCAGCAAGTCTTCAATCTTCAGACGCCACGAAACCAGTACATCCGGACGCTGTTGAGCAATAGTCTCAGCAAATAAAATAATCGCCTGCTTGGACAACGAATGAACATTTTCATCACGGTGCTCAAGCAGGTCTGGCAGGCGATTGCACACTGGAATCCACGAGCCGATGAACTCGGGGTCTATGGTCAGCACCGTCTTAAGTGCTCTGATCAACGCAGCTGCATGTGAACTTCCGTCGCAGGCAATTTTCTGCGCCTCTGCCGGAGAAAGCAGAGTTCCACTGGTCTGCTCGGAGATTGACCACTGGCTGATGTCGTCTTCGAGAGTTTCGTTTCTTTGTTCCCTGTGACCAAAGAGTTTGATGATCTTAGCCAACTCTCAAACCCTCAATGATAGTGCCGAGTCTTAGCGAACCCTTCTAAAATCTACACGTACTGCGTGAACCTCGCCGCGCGGCACAAGCAACAACGAAAGTTTGTTGGCCTCGGCATCTGCAAAACCGATACAGCCGGAAGCGCCGAGGCGCGGATTCAAAGCCGTCTGATTTATGTATCTGTGACCGCGCAGCTTAGAACAAGTTTTAACAAGCGAATCGACTTTTCCGTCAAGACCAAGATTGCGCGGAAGGGCCGCTTCTCCAATGGAGTAAATATTGAGCCTCTCATGCGTTTCAACTTGTTTGCCCAGATCGCAATTACGTATGTCAACTCCGCTCGGGAATAAGAAAATCCCGCGTGGCGCGGGAATTACTGAGACAGCAGTTTCCGCCTTGGCGGCGCTTGATTTGCATTCAATCATCGTCTTCAAATAACCTTGCCCCGACGCATCGAGATTAGACTCCAGCTGCCACAGCTCAGGGCGAAGCTCGCTGCCCTCCAGCCGGACAGTTTTCCGCTCACTTGGAGCATGGTAAAAGTAACCCTGATAAAGCTCCGCAACCCAAGTTCCGACGATCGGAAGCCCTGCGCGAACTGACTCAGCCGAGCTCTCGCTGTTTTGGGCCCGCTTGGGCGCACATGCCAGAATATTCAGGCCCAACAGAACAGACATACTCAAAAGAATTTGCCTCATCTCTCAAGCCTCCGAAAGTTATTGCGGCAGATATTTCCCATTCAAGGTAGTGTTCTACATAACGAATAAAGTTCGGGTTCGTTGACCACTCTTCCGTTGCCGGCAATCACGGCACCAAGCGGATCATCAACACACTGAACCCGAAATCCGAGCCTGCGTGTCAGCTCCTCGGGCAGACCTTTCAACAAGGCTCCGCCGCCCGACAACCACAAACCCGTCTCCGCAACATCAGTGACCAATTCAGGTTCCGACCGCTCAAGAACATTCAGAACAAGGCTCTCAACCTCGTCAACATAAGCATTGACGGTCGAAAATAATTCGCAAACCTGAAGTTGCGTTTTGCGTGGAAGTTTAGTTTTCAAACATTTTCCTGAAAGAAGAATCTCAGCCGACATATCTGAGTGCCGCACAGAGGCATAGCGCTCCTTAATCTCGCGCGCGAGGACCTTGGAAATCCTGAAGCGATGTTCGTTTTCGAGATGACTGACGATCGCCTCGTCTAGATCATTCCCACCGCGGCGGACGGAACCACTTTCCACAACCATGCCAGAACTGATCACGATGGCCTCGGTAATGCCGCTGCCCAAATCAACGAGCATTTGCCCCTTGGGTGCAAAAATCGGCAAGCCGGAGCCTAGCGCCGCAGCCAAAGGCTCATCAATAACAGCAACGTTTGAAAATCCCAGACTGCGCGCGGCTTCACAAAACGCGTTACGTTCGTAGTCAGTCACTTCACGCGGAGCCGAAATTAAAATACCCCGATCGGATCGGCGCAGTGGAATGAACCTCGACCAGGGAAGAAACTTCTCTGTGAGTGCCTGCAGGAGTAC
>JBEDKY010000329.1:0-3910 GCA_041171905.1 Pseudomonadota bacterium | reverse complement strand
CGTGAAGGTGTTGATTCAGGGTCTGCGCAAGGCACGCATCACATCTCTTGCGCAACAGGAACCCTATCCGTTGGTCAATGTTTCGGCCATCGCCGATGCTGCACTGACGACAGCCAACAGTGCTGAATCAGAAGCGCTCATGAGAACAACTCGCGAGCAGCTGGAAAAACTGGTCGCACTTGGACGTGCTCTTACGCCGGATATTCTTGTGCTGCTTGAGGATGTCACAGAGGCAGGCCGGCTTGCCGACCTCATTGCCAGCAACATGAACCTCCGCATCTGTGACGCGCAGTGGATTCTTGCCACCAACGGCGGACTCGAAAGACTTCGTCGCGTGCACAAACTGTTGGTGCGCGAGCTTGAAGTTTCGAGTGCGCAGGCACGCATCCAGACAGCTGCGAAAGAAGAAGTGGGTCGAGCCAGCCGCGAACATTATTTGCGTGAACAATTGCGTGCCATTCGCTCTGAACTGGGCGAGATGGATGGCAAGGACGACCTCGAAGAGTTGCGTGAGCGCGTGCAGCGGTCACAGATGTCCGCAGAAGCTCTGACTGAGGCTGGCAAACAGCTCAAGCGTCTTGAGCGCATGAATCAGGATTCAAGCGAGGCCACCATCACACGCACGTACATTGAGTGGTTGGTTGATTTGCCATGGGCGAAACTCAGCGAGACAAAATTCGACATCGTGCGCTGCAAGGAAGTCCTCGAAGAAGATCACTTTGGACTCGATAAAGTCAAAGATCGGATTCTCGAATTCATTGCCGTAAAAAAATTGAATCCCGAAGCGAAGGGGCCGATTTTGTGTTTTGTCGGACCTCCTGGAGTTGGCAAGACGAGTCTTGGACGTTCGATTGCCAAAGCGCTCGGACGCAAGTTTGTCCGCCTGAGCTTGGGCGGTATGCGCGACGAAGCGGAAATCCGTGGCCACAGACGCACCTATGTCGGCTCACAGCCGGGTCGTCTGATTCAGGCTTTAAAAAATGTTCAGGTCAGAAATCCAATCATCATGCTCGATGAGCTCGATAAGCTTGGCTCCGACTATAAAGGCGACCCTGCTTCGGCATTGCTTGAGGTGCTTGATCCAGAACAGAATCACACGTTTTCGGATCATTACATCAACCTGCCGTTCGACTTGAGTCAGGTGATGTTCATTGCCAACGCAAACCGGTTGGACACCATTCCTGCTCCGCTGCGCGACCGTCTCGAGATAATCGAGGTGAGCGGCTACAGCGAAGATGAAAAACGCGAGATTGCCAAACAATACATTATCCCGAAATCCATCGAGCAGACCGGCTTGACTGCTGATTTGGTGCAGTTTCAGGATGCCGCGGTTGAGTTGATGATCAACAACTACACGCGTGAATCCGGATTGCGCAATCTGGAAAAGCACATCGGTGCCATCACCAGAAAAATCGCTCGCAATGTGGCCGAATCCGACGCCTCCGGAAAATCACGCAAGGCGTGGAAGGTGACTCCTAAGATCGCACGCGATTTGCTTGGTGAGGAACGTTATATTTCCGAAGAGCATGATTGCAGCGCGCAGAGAATCGGAGTCGCCACGGGCCTCGCGTACACATCGGTGGGCGGCGAAATTCTTTACATCGAAGTGAATCTGTTGCCCGGCAAGGGCGGCATGACTCTCACAGGACAATTGGGCGATGTGATGAAGGAGTCGGCGCACGCCGCGTTGAGCCACATCAAGAGCCGTTCTCAGCAGTTGGGGCTCGACCCGAAGGTGTTTGCAGAGACGGACATCCACTTGCACTTTCCTGCAGGAGCCATTCCCAAGGACGGGCCTAGTGCCGGTGTGACCATCGCCTGCGCGCTTCTGTCAGCATTTCTTGGCCGTCCGGTGCGGCAGGACGTCGCCATGACCGGCGAAGTGACTTTGCACGGACGAGTTCTTCCGATTGGCGGATTGCGCGAAAAGATTCTCGCCGCGCTGCGGGTTGGAATTAAAACGGTCTGTGTTCCTGAGAAGAACAAAGCAGCGGTTGCAGAATTGCCAGCTGCGCTGCGCAAGCGGGTTGAAATTCGCTACGTCGGCCAAATCGACGACCTTTGGAATGAAACACTGGTTGGTGGATTCAAGGCAATCACCACCATCAACGGCGCTGAGGGAGCTTCGAGTTCTTCCCATGTGCGGCTGATTGCCGACACTGTGCAGAACTAAACTAAGGCAATCAGCGCACGTGTTGCTGATTGCCCGCTTCGCTCAAACTCCAATTGCTGAAATTCTCAGAACAACCTTTCACATCGTGCCTTGAGCGCCCGCGAGCGTTTGAGCACTTCTCTGTAGCGTTCGGCGATGGCCGAGGGCTGCGCGTCTGAAAAAATGAACGAATGTTGTCCTTGGCTGGAAGATGCGAAAGTGTCGAAAAGTCCTTCCTTCTGACAACCCAAAAGATCTGCAAATGCTCGCAGGTTTTCGCCGTCGCCGCGGGCCGACTCGAGTCGCAGTGAGTGCAGATTGGTGTCTATGAAGATTTCCTGTTCTGCCTGCATTTGTTCCTCGTCAACGTCAACGCAATTGGATGTACCCGTGGTGATGACAATCGACTGCGGAATGATCAGGTCATTGAAGATTGAGGCAAGCCATTGCTCCGAGCGCACATTGTTCTTGAAAATCATCGATCCCAATCCGCAGCCAGCCATGCCGTAGGACGGTTGAACATAGCGTTCCGACATTCTTCCTGCGGGAGTCACAGGTGGCTGTGAAGGCACTCCCTGCGGGAGTTGCGGCGAGGTTTGCGGCAACACCTGCAGGGGCTGTTGGACCGGATTGTCAACAGGAAGTTGCGTTTGGCCTGATGGTGTTGCTCCCTGCGATGGCACCTGAATCGGTGGCTCAAAAGACATCTGAGTTGGGACTTGCACAGGAACCGGTGGGGGCACAACCACAGGCTGATCTGTGGTCGATGAGCCCGATGGGTTCGTCTGCTGAACTTGAATCGGAGCATTTTGCTGCGGGTTTGCCGGTGAAGGAATTTGCACCGGTGCACTTTGCTGCTGTTGTGTCTGCGGTGGAATCTGTACTGGAGCGCTTTGTTGCTGCGGCGCTTGAGTTTGTTGCTCGGCTTTTGGGATTGGCTTTCCGAGTCCGCCCATTGAACGGCTGGTGCGCGGCTGTGCCCATGCTGCGGATTCGGCGGCACAGAGCAGGGCGAAAACCGAAACCGACGTTATTTTGATTTTATTCATGTCAGACCTCATTGTGCGCCAGCATGGCCAGCAGGCAGTGCAGCATATTTACATGAGGATTGCAGTTGCTGGTCGGCGGAGATCTTTTCTTTCAAAGAATGCAATGCCGCCAGTGCTCCAGGCTGCGAAAAAATACTGCTGTAATTTTGCTGGGCGAGGCTCGCGAAGCGCTGCTGTTGCGAGTCTTCGCAACCAAGAGTCTTTGCCAAACCTGCAAGTGTATCACCTTGTCCCTGTGCGGCATCTCGCGCGACGTCGCGGTAGTTGTTGGCGATAAAGTGTTCCTGTTCGAGCATCACCTGCCGCGAGTTTTCAGATTGGCAGTTGGAGGTACCGCTTGAGATCATGAACACCTGATTCCACGCGAATCCATTGATGAATGAGGTGATAAAATGCGGGCCGTTGGGGAGCAGGATCGAACCCAAGCCGCAACCTGCCATGCCGTAGCGGCGTGTTGGCGTAGGTGGATTGACGACCGACCAGCCGCCGGTGTCGGGTCCTTGCTGAGCGTGTGCCTGTGGAATTGGCAGAGCAATTCCGAGCGCAGTCAATAAAAGAGTTCGGCTCAATGGGGAACGCATGACGCTCTCTCCTTTTTTTAACACTTTGATCTTAACATCTGCCGCGCAAATCCCGTAGGCCGGCCTAACAGAGGTGTCAGGCGCCTGCCGGAGTCTGAAAATTTTCTTGAAATCGATTAGAATAAAGA
>JBEDKY010000328.1:0-10563 GCA_041171905.1 Pseudomonadota bacterium | reverse complement strand
CAGGTAAAAGTTCTTCAACTCAAATCCCCCAAAACAAAGTCTATGTTCCTATCGGAATTACGACGTTTATCTGGAGGATTTTGCAATTACCACATGGAAATATCGCAGGTTGAATCTCTCGGATGAGTGCACTGCCGAGTGCACATACTTCAGTCAAAGCATTAAATTTAACGTGCACCATCTGAGCGAATGGGAAAATCTTCTTCAACTGTTTTTAATCATGGTCTCGAACGGTGCGAACGTGTAGCTGGGTGCGTCGTAGGCCAACAATTCGCCACGCTTGATATCAAAATACCAGCCATGCAAATGCAATTTGCCCTCTTTGACGCGCCTTTCTATTTCCGGAAATGAGAACAGATTACCGATCGAATTGATGATGCCAATTTTCTCGTAGAACTCATCGCGCAATTCAGGATCGAGTTCATTGGCCTGTGCTTCCAGCGGAGCAAACGTATCACTCAGGTGCTTCAGCCACACGCTGAGGTCTTCAAGACGCTGTCCCTGCGGTCCGCGCATTTCGTTGCGCCGCGCGGCTTGAATGCCGCCGCAACCGGAGTGGCCGCAGACCACAAAATGCTCAACTTCCAAAACCTCGATGGCAAACTGCAGTGCCGCTCGCACACCCCAGGCAGTTTCACTCTTACGGTCGGGAATCACATTGGCGACATTTCGCAGAACGAACATTTCTCCCGGTTTGGTGTCGGTGATGACAGCCGGATCGACTCGCGAATCCGAACACGAGATGATCGCCACCCGCGGCTTTTGTCCGTGAACAGCAAGACTCCGGTAAAAATCTCCGGTTTCAGCAAGAAAATCAGAGCGAAACCGAAGATACCCCTGCGCAATCTTGTGAAGAGTCCTATCCATCCGCGGGTTCTTCCCTCTCAATTTGAAATGCTGAAACTGCCCGGCACATTAAGTTGCATCCGCAGCCGGAGTCAATCAGCGGCGGGAACGATAAGGTACAGATTTGTCTTGCATATGCTCAGATTCTCAGCCAAAAGAGCCGCCAGTCAGCGATAAACAGGCGCTGAATCCAGAGAGAAGGGGCTTCAAAATGATTCGCACAGTTCCCGCCTCAGTCATCGTGATTGCTAGTTTATTTGCGCAGGCAACAGCAGCAGCGGGCGAGTTCATTTGCGTGTCGGGCACTCTCTACAAACCCGACGGCAGCGAGGTTTACGTCGGTCTCGATGCCTGCGAATCGGCAAAAATCTTCGGACAAGTTGCCTGTGTCGGCGGAAGTGTTCACCTTGCCAACGGTTCATCTGTTTACGTCGGTGAAGGTACCTGCCGCAGCGCGAAAGTCAGCCCGTCATTTGTATGCGCAGGGCCCTACCTGTTTCATTCCACAGGATGGAATCAATACGTCGGAAGTGCCTGCCCTCAGGCTCTGTTGTTGACTGAGCGCGCGTGTGTCGGAGGGTTTCTCTACAAGTCCGATGGCACGTCCGTTTATGTGGGTGCCTCCGGATGCCAGTTGGTGCGGCCGCGCTGAACCCACTGACAGGAAAGAAAAAAAACTCGGACAAACGGAATTCCCGATGTCCGAGTTTTTTTATTATACGCTCAGGTCTGACGGAGAACATGTGAACGACAACGTCTGCTGCATCAGTGTTGTGTAGAAGAGCAACATCGTCTGCTGGGCTGGCGTAAATGCAGGCGGCGGCTCGCCATTCGTGCCGTCGAGAGTCGACATGATGGCTGCAATTGATTGATAGACAGGATAAGGAACTTTCACCTGTTTTGTGCAGACATCGCCCTTGCGAATGACTGTGGTTGTGTAGGAATTGCTGTCGTCAAGATAGATGATCGGCGAATTGATAATCAGCGGACGATCCGAACTGCTGTCCATCTGGATGTTGACTTCAAAAACCACACACTGACCATCCGGACCACAGTTAATGCCACCACCCTCTGGCTGTGACACACGCGCATATGCAGTCGACGTCAACAATGCGCCTGCAAGTGCAAATACATTCAAAGCGTTCATACCAACTCCTTTATAAGTGAAACTTTCATGGGGAAAAATCGGCAAGGACATCAATTGCACTGAAAATTCAAAGTCTGCTGCATGATGGTGTTGTAATAAAGTAAGATAGTTTGCTCTGCAGGAGTGAACGACGGCGGAACACCCTGAGCGCCCCCTTTGCTGTCGATGAACTCAAACATTTTTGTTACGGCACGATGCACTTCGCGCGGCACGCGCACTTCCTTCCGACACATCTTTTTTGCAACTGTTTGCGCAACGGGAGCAGGCGCAAAGCGATCGTCTGTGATGGTGCCAATCACTACTCCTGAACTATGCGGCGTCTTCTGTTCAACCTCGTTCTGCACTGAGATGATCGTGCAGAACCCGTCGCTGCCGCACTGCGTTGACGCGGATGCCGGAAGAGAGGACCAAAGAAAGCAAAAAGCTGAAGACAAATTCAAGAAAATTTTAATGCCGGTTGGAAAAACATCTTTCTTATGCATGCATGACACCTCCTTCTCTGAGAGGTTCATATAGCGCTCAATGAGTGTCTGACGTCCATCACAGATTTTCCCAATTCAGGAAGATTGAACAGGAAGTCATCGACAACCCTACTGGCTGCTCATAGTGTTCGGGGCGTCAGCATGTCCTCACATAGGAGAGTCAATTATGAACACGATCACGTCTGTTTCAGTCGCTCTGGCCACTCTCGCTTATGCTTCGCAAGTCACACCCTCCGCGCAGGCAAATCAGACCACCGGTGCTGTAACACCACCATCAGCCTGTCAGGACCTAGTGATCGTCATGAAAGACGACACGGGAGACACGTCGAATCCGAAAAAAATGACCGTTTTTTTGGACTGTCATGAATCGGCCGCAAACACTCCATCCGCAACAACGATGAATTTTTTTATCTTTGACCAAGGTAGAATCTGTCACGGCTATCGTGTCTGCGGAAACCTCCGCGGCTGGGAGGGATCATTCCGAGTCGGCAGCACTTGGTATCACGGAAGACACTTCGGCGACGCACATGACCTTGCACAACACTGCGGTGATGATGACCATTCATGTAGGTCATCAGAACATCCGCTGTATGGCTATGGTTTGGGATATGGCGGACATTACGGATACGGATACCCCTACGGAAGCGGCGGACGCAGCAATGTGCGGATGGACTTTGTCACCAAGTTCTCCAACATCAGCCGATACTGCGGCCAGTTGCACAACTACCAGTGCCTTGATCTTCCCTCACTGCCATCGGACATCAAGAAATGAATCTGTGGTGCCCCAGCGGGGCACTCTTTCATTCGGTTCATCTTCTGTGCGTGAGCAACCAATATGCGATCGGACCATTTCCACCTGAGATGCAAAAGGCGTGTGAAAACTTTCGCGGCGCAGCTGCAGAGGAATGCTCCGGAACCAATTGGGATATTTACTTTGCCGGCGTGCTGCGCGGAAACATGCGATGCCCAGCCGGCAGCACCTTTGATACAAAACTCAATGCCTGCACAGACGACTTATTTTCATACGGACCATTCACTGCGGTTCAGGTTGAAGAATGCAGAAGACTGAACTGGGCATATGTTTGCGAAACCATGCGCTGGCCACTGGCGGTGCTGCGTGGTGAAAATGCTCCGCCGGCAGCGCCGCCAAAAATCCACGATGATGGACCTAAGATTGACTTAGGTAACATCCGCGGTTTGTCGGGTAAGCTTCTCGCCTATTATTCAAACCCAACGAATTATAAATCCGTGCATTCGCAGGTCATGAAGTGGTTCGGCACCACTCAAAATGCATGTGTTGCCTTCATGAGCACGGCCCTGCGCAACGTCGGGCTGCAAGTGCCGCGCGCCCTCAATTCGCAGGGCTACAACATCAGCACTTGGACGGCAGCGTTTTCAGATTACCTTCAGCATTCACTGGGGTGGCAACGCATCGACCGCCTTGCCGACCTGCGCGCGGGTGACGTGGTGTTCACGCTCGATCTCGACGGCAGCCGGCGGGTCCCTGCGCACGTGTTTTTATTTGCCGGCTGGAAGGATACCCATTCAACACTGGCACAAGTGATCGACAACCAGGGGTTTCTCCACACACGCGATCTTTTGGGAACTCAAGGCAACTTCACGCCGTTTCAGTATGCCCTGCGGCCCCGAGAATAAGTGGCACACAGAGGGCAGCCGCGCACCTATCGAACTTCCTTAAAAAGGAAAAGCGTTCTCAGTGTCTGCGAGCACTCAGAATGAGCTACAGAAGCTCCTGAGGGACGAATAAACGGGCGGACTGATGAGCGTGCCTGAGCTTGGGTTTGGAGGATAAGGAACGATAGGGTTTGTAGGCACCGGGATGTCCGGCAGCTCGTTGCACCTGAGTCCACTCGAGCGCTTAAACCAAACGCGGCACTGATGGACAACGCCTGATGCGTTTCGCGAGACAGTCGCAGAAACGAAGACGTTGTTGCTCAAATCCCTAAACACCTTGTCTATCGTATAATCATATCTGATCTGTCCGTTTCTAGGTTCACTTGTGTCATTATCAACATATATCCTTTCAAAACTGAGCACGTTGTTGGTGCCGGCTTGGTAGACAATATTGACGGGGAGGTTCACGGGATTTGAATTGTTTCCGGGAATCGGACTAGTAGCGTCGATGTCTTGAGCAAGCCAGTCGAGCCTTGTTCCATCATTGGGCCCCTGCAATTTCAGACCGTCGAAGTAAACAAAATCGTGAAAGTTATCGAGACGGTTCTGGTTGGTTGGGGACGGTGGAAAGCACTCAGCGAAAGCTGGATCAGGAGAGAAACTCAGCAACTTGTTCAAATCATCCACCGTGAGCGGTGGCGGAGGAGCTCCGAACTCAATTTTAATTTTTCCCGCATCCAAATCGTTGCGGCGGAATCGTGGTGTGATGCCGGGCTGTTCCTCGACGGTAAATCTCAACACGGCCTCACGATTTGCGACTAATTTGAAGTTGAATTGTGGAGTCGAAGTCGTCGGTGTGGGCAGTTGCAGGTTGACCGAGGTGGTCCCGAACACATTGCAGCTCCCCGAGGAACCAGGTGACAGTGGACTGCCCGCCGCAGTTCCGCAATTGGAGGCATGCATCGCGATTGAAATCTTCGGATTTGTCTGTGTAAACCAATCATCGGGAGGAGGATTCAATGCCACGGACGGGGTGACGGTGACATTCCAATCGAGCACATCAGAGCTTGTTCCGCTGATGGGAGGAATGCAAACATCAACACCGAATTTGGCGCCAATCTGAGCAGAGGTCAGATAGAATCCGATAGGCTTCAAGATTGCAAGGTCAGCTACTTTTTTTCCGGAATAGCCGCCGGTCAGATACTCGGCAATTTCTCCGGCGATAAAAGAAGTCACTTGTGACGGTAAATTTGGGTTGACAATGAAGTCTGCGTAATTACCGGCAGCGTCATCGACGCCGGGCTGATTTAAAAAAACATTGCACGGGTAGCCATCGTCAGTAATAAATTCTTGCGCCTCAGCAGCTTTATTCTGTAGGCTGATGAATGAGAACAAAAGAGCATAAATCTTGAAATTTGTTTTTACCAAATTGGATTGTGTTCTCATGGGCAATCGGCCTTCATCAAAGAATTTGTTGTTCCATTGTATTCCGGAGCAAAAGAAGACTCACGCCAAACCCGATAATCACTCGTATTCGCTTTGCCGTTCTCAAATCCGACGACGGTGAATTCGACGCCAACTTTAAGTTTTGCCTGGCCCGAGATCGCATCGGCACAGCCAGAATCACCGCACATTGATTCGAAGTATGGCGGCCAGTCGACACCCTTCAAAAGAGCGCGCAGCTGACTGAGCTCCAGTTCGAGGTCGTTTCCGCCCGCAGGACTCAGTGGACTCACGACTGGCAGCAGCGGTTGTGTCTTCAAGGAGTCCAAACCAGGAACAACCGCAATCGGTGGAAGTGGACGCAGCGGAAGATTGGGATCGATGGTCCACAGACCCTGCTGAATCAAGAAGTCCTTAAAGCCCTCTCTGAAAAGTCTGTAGTTGACCGAAAGATAGGTCAGGTCAGCTTCCAACCGATATCGACTACCAGCTTTGAACTCGAAATTTCTGATATCGCGCTGAAATGGGAAAAAACCTTCCCAAAATGCTGGTGCGGCTGCACCAGAATACCATTGATCCAAATATCTAAATTTTCCACCAGCCAATACCTCTTTCACGCTGTATTGAATGCCTACCGGAGTTGTATAGCGACAAGATGAAAGATCATCATACGGACATGAATTCTTGAAGAACAATTGCGATAGCAACCATGTTTGGCTGCCACTTTTTTCGATTCTCAGATCCGCCATGTGGACTTCAGGGTAGGCCACAACGGGCCAGCGCGGCGCAGAGTTGCCCATATCAGCCGAAAGCCTCAATTGCTCTGAAGGTGCCTGAATTGAGAATCTCAGTACGCTGGAACCCAAAGGGATGAGTGTTGAACTCTGGCCAGATGGGTCGCCAGAAAGATAAAAACCATTGAAGGCGAACATATCCAGCGGGCCGAGCTCGAGACTTTGAAAGTTTTGCTCGTTGGCGCATTCAGGATTCAATTCATATTGCATTGAAAACGAAGAATGCGGCTTGATACGGAAGTAGCAAACACCACCGCGTGCGATGACCTCAAATTCAGAGAGTTGAAAAACCTGACATCCAAACTGATCAGAGGCAGGCTCAATACCAGCCAAGTCTTTAATTCTATATTGGACACAGGAATGCAATTGACGCGTCTTGAGTTTGTAAAGGGACTCTTTATCCTCCCACGTCTGGAAAGTCGCAGGAAGTGGTTCATTAATCACCTTGCATTGGTCATTATTCAACATTCCGTTAAACGACGCCGACCGCCTTCCAACCAGATTTACATACTCTGGTCCCAAAGTCACAGTCAGCCAACGGTCCGTATCTCGTTCGGAGAAACCAGCAAACGATGCCACGGGTGGAAGGCTGCCTACACTTCCGGACCAATTGTGCTCTGGTGCAACATGCAGATGAACGAACTCGGGAATCGAGCGCAATGAATCTGCATATGCCGGCAAACAAAATGGAAATAAAACAGAGATGAGTGTCGAGATTTTATGCAGAGCTTTCATTTGCGCTCATTCCCCATTTGAAATGAATTGAGAGGGTTAATATTTTCTCTTTACGTTCAAATAAATTGCGAATTGAGCTACCAGCAAATCATTCAGACGAAAATCTGTGGAAGTCTCCGAGAATATGTAGCGAATGAGACACTTTTTCTCTGTGGGCAATACCGTGTGAAGATACGGCGTCTTTGAACCAACGCTCGAACCCGGAGTAAAAAAGACCGGTGTTGCGACTGTGTTCAACTCAACGTCACCCGTCGCCGGCAAAAGAGAACTCGAATGGGAGCCGGAAATCCCGTCGAGGTCGGGCACGATGGTTTCCCGAATGTCGTCAATATTGTCGTCACAGACAATTTTTCCTCGAACTCTAAGGTCAGAATTAGCCCAATAAGCTGGCGTATCACTCGATGGATTTAGTTTGAGGGCAGTGACTGTGTCAGTGATTTCGTACTGATAGCTGGGCGTCGTGGAGCTCGACGTCGGGGGTAACCAGCCGACTTGTGAATCACGGAAACAAAAATCGATAAAATATTTTGCACCGTACTTTTGAGAGCCCAAGTTGAACGTAAGTTCATCTGCATTAAGGGCGGTCGAAGAAGAACTCGATGCATCTTGAATCACATTTCCGAATTTTGTTGCACCTACCGAAGTATCTGCCGCAGTAATACCTGGTGCATTCAATGCAACGGTTTTGAAAGGTTTCAGTGCCGACGGCGGAATATTGGCTGTCAAATTCGCCGGAAGATAAAGAGAATTCCATGCCGTCGTCGAAGTCACTTTGTTTCCGTCGTACGCGGCGTATTTCGCGGACAACCAGCTCTCTCCGAGATCGGCATTTGGGTCGTACAAGCCGGCATCACATGGGTAAATCTGAGTGCCTGAACTCTTCACCAGAAAGTGGAAGTTGACTCCCGCCGCGTGTGCATTTTGCGCGACAAAAAGCCCAATAGCTGCAAAAGGAAGTGATTTCAAATAGGACTTCATATTCTTCTCCTCTTATTCACGTTTGAGGACACAGTGACGAAATATACACACTGTTCACGGACGATTTTTGGAAGTAATTTTTTGCTGAATTTAATTCAATGTTTCAAAATGGATTCAGACCCTTTCATAAGGATCTCTTTCGACCACAAGCAGAATTTAGCTCTGCGGCGGAACAACGCGGCTGCGGCCCTGCCCGATTGGCAGAACCTGGATCTGCACGCCGATGCGCTCGGCCATATCACCAACGTGAGAAATGACACCCACCTTGCGCCCTTGCGACTGCAGAGCGTCGAGTGCATTGAGGGCGATTCGCAATGATTCAGCATCGAGGCTTCCGAATCCCTCATCAATAAACAAAGATTCAACTTGAACCTGTTCAGATGACAAAGATGACAGTCCCATGGCAAGAGCAAGCGAGATGAGAAATGACTCACCGCCGGAGAGAGAATAAACAGAGCGCAATTCACCTCCTGAATCAATATCCTCGACAAGAATATTGAGCGTATCGGATTGGGTCAGAAGCTGGTAGCGCGGAGCAAAAGATTCGAGCTGGCGGTTGGCATGTGCGAGCAAAATCTCGAGAGTGTAATGCTGTGCCTCTTTACGAAAACGGCTACCCGTTGCGCATCCGATCAGGTCGTTCAGACGTTTCCATTTCGCATGCACTTGAGATATTTCTTTGATCTTTGCATGGCGGCTCTGCAATTCCTGCTGTGCCCGCCGGTCGGCATCCAATTCCCCACGCACATCAATCTGCTTCGCGTCAAGCTCGGCTAGAACGGTCTTGTGATTACCGAGGGCAGACTGAAGATCATCGGTCGCAGGTTGAAAAGCCAATCCTTCCCAAAGAGAAGCAAGCTGTGCACGACGGGCCGCGGACTCCTGCCCGATCTTATCGATATCATATTGACACTGCCTGATCCGCTCGAGCATTGCCGAGCTTTCGATTTGCACTTGCTGGAGTTGTTCTTTCGCAAGTTTAAGATTTGAATTCTCTTCTGTAGCCTGTCTCTCCCAATCAGACTCAACCTCGACCACACTCCTGCCTCCGAACAGGGACGCACGCTGGATTTGAAAACTCTTCAAAACATCGGATTGTTTTTCATGCAACTCACGTGCCTGCTGTTCGTCTGCTTCGCAGGTATACAGACTCTCTTTAAGAGTGCTCAATCGGACATCAAATCCATTCAGTTCCAAACGAAGCGACTCTTCCATTTGCAGGTTTTTCTGCCACTGCAGTACTCTATCTTCAATAGCGCCCAAAAACGCCTGCGGGTTTTTCATCCACTCGGGCCGCCACGCAGAAGGACCGGTGATGCCATCCACCGAAGCCAGCTCGGTATCAAATAGCCCGACTGATTCTTTATTGGCAGAGTCCAGTTTGTTGCTGCGCTCTTCTAGCCTCGTGGTTAGTTGCAGAACAGCTTGCAGTTCCTCATTCTTCTTTGCATATTTTTGCGTGCATAAAGTCTTCGTATTTTGGATCTTTTGCAGCAATTCATTCGCCTGCGAGGCACGCTTGAAATTGCTGCGGTGCACTTCTGCAGCCGACTCACTCTCGCGCAGCTTCTCTTCAATAAAATTAAGCGCGGTTTCAGACATGATAAATTCTGGCGCTAACTGGCTCCATTCGAGCGAAGACTTGCTGATGGAGTTTTGCAAGGTTTCGATACGGACGGATGCCTGTTTTGAGGCTGAACGGGCCTCGGCCAAATCGCTGGTCCGTGTCATCAAATCATTCTGGGAAGACTTCAAGCGCTCAAGCAGTCCATCAAGTTCTGTCTGCGCATCGCGCAGCATATCCTGCAACGGATGGTGCATTGCCTCATTCACAAAGGGATGAGAACGCGAGCCGCACACGGGACACTCTTCACCTTCTGAGAGTGTCGAACGCAGAGCCTCAACGTTCGCTGAGACTTTGCCCTTCAGTGCTCCAACGAGCTTTTCCTGAACCGCTTTTTCCTGCTCCAGTCCGCTTTGAATCTCTCGTATTCCAGATATTTCTGCTTCTAGTTTTTGGGACAATGACTCGGCAGCCTGAATCTCTTTAGAAAATTTCACGATCTCCCTGCGAACCTCTGCGTCCTCCTTTTTTAGCTTGCCAAGTTTCTGAAACCGCAACACATCGCCTTCTGCCGAAGACTTGAGTCTTTCCAAATCAAGAAGAGAAACCGCCGAGAGTTCGGCTGAGTGCCTCTCAATCTGCCGTCCCAAATCATCGAGTTCGGCTTTCAGTATTGCCAGTTCTTTTTCACACTGCGATTTTTTTTCGTTTTGTTGTTCCGACTGACGGAGAGTGTCCGAGATTTCCTGTTCCTGCCTGGCGATACTGCCACGCAGACCCTCAGCTCTTGCCAGAGTGGCCCTGAGAACCGGCCAATGTTCCGACCAAGCCTGCCAACGGCTGTTTTCATTCTTCCATTTTTCACAGTTTGCTAGCTTTTCCTGTCGCAGTTGACCTTCACGCTCCGCGTTGGACATCTCTGCACGTACACCGGCCAAA
>JBEDKY010000327.1:0-6252 GCA_041171905.1 Pseudomonadota bacterium | reverse complement strand
GCCATCCGCCGAGGATTTTTTGAGCGATGTCTTCGCCGCCGACGTAATCTGCGCCAGCTTCTTCTGCTTCTTTGATTTTTTCGCCTTTAGCGAAAACCAACACGCGAACTTTTTTGCCAAGGCCGTTCGGAAGGACAACGGCACCACGGACGTTTTGGTCAGCGTGACGAGGGTCAACACCAAGATTCATTGCAACTTCAACAGTTCCATCAAACTTGGAGTAGCTGATTTCTTTCAAAAGAGCAGAAGCTTCAGTCAGCGAGTAACGCTTGTCAGCGCTAACTTTTTTGCTTGCTTCGGCGAGTTTTTTACCGATCTTCTTCATTTAAATCTCCTGAGGTTCAGTCGGCCTCTCAGCCTCCCTCAATAGTGTGTTCGTATTACTTGACTTCGAGCCCCATGGAACGCGCAGAGCCCTTGATGAGGCGCTTCGCAGTTTCCACGTCGTAGCAGTTCAAGTCGGGGAGCTTCGTCTTAGCGATTTCCTCAACTTGTTTTTCAGTCACGGAACCGCACAGCGCCTTGCCCGGAGTCTTGCTTCCGGACTGGATCTTCGCAGCCTGCTTCAGAAGAACTGTCGCAGGAGGCGTCTTCGTGATGAATGTGAATGATTTATCTGAATATACCGTGATGATCGTCGGGAGGATGGTTCCTGCCTGCTTCTGTGTGCGGGCGTTGAACTCTTTAACGAACATCGCAATATTAACACCGCGTTGACCCAGGGCCGGACCGATTGGCGGAGCCGCTGTGGCCTGTCCAGCTGTAATCTGGAGCTTGATGAGACCGACTATTTTCTTTGCCATTGGCAACCTTCCTATTCACAACTTATCCAGAGTTACAGCGCGAAATCGGCTGTTTCCAGACGTGAGTCGTTTCGCTTAATACAAAGCTGAAGGCAGCGCAAGCAAGAACGTTAGAACTTGTTAGAACTGGTAGGTGACCTGAATCTCAAGCTTTCCGCGCAGCAAAGGAGCCTCGGGAATCTCGGGGTTTAGCGCAGGACTCGGCGATTTGGACTCGACAGTCGAGCGCGTAGCCGCCATTTCGAATCCGAGGCCGCCAAGGAGACCCAGCCGACCCGACTTCTGCTCCGGCGATGCGTAAGACGTCAGCAACATCAATTGAAGTGCGAAACGCTTCTCCAACCAGCTATACGTTGTGACCTCACCATCCCTAACAAGCAAATCCGCCTGCTCATAGATAGGGTTTATGCGCAGATACCCGCGCATCGGGCCGGGCAGATCGACCTGGGACGGAGACCAATTCACAATCTCGAGATCGGCGGGCATCTGCAGTCTGAGCAGCGGATTCGCGCGCAAAAATTGAGCGTACTCGCGGACCAACGTTCGCACTTTCTTCTCATCTGCTTTGTTAAAGGGCTGATCTGCACCACCCGCAGTGCGGACTGTAGACGAGAATGCTTCAAACACCATGCCCTGTGTATAAGCAGGCAAAACAGCCTCGGCATAAGCTGTACGGAAGGCCGGACCGGAGCGGGACAACTTGGCACCTTCGGAGTTTTCGTAACTGAATGTACGAAAACCGAATGAGCCCATCAGGGTGGATTGACGGTCAGAAAGGCGAAGGAACTGATATCCCACGTTGACGTCCAGATAAGTCCAAGCCCCAGCACCGTAAAAATGCTGGCCCAGTAGGGTCATACCGAGCGTCCGATAGGCATCGCCACCAAATGAAAAACCTCGTGTCAGACCCATTTGGCAGCCGAAGAGCATAGAGCACGAAAGTTCTGCCTCTGTTGGCAGAGCTGCGGGATGCAATCTGGAATCAAGGAGTGATGACGGAGGAACAGCGTGCAGTGGGCTATCAGTTCCGGACCCACTCAGAGTTTGGCCTGAGGACGCGGGCGCGGAGGCTGACGAAGGAACGACCCCAGCCGAGTCGGACGCTGCGGGTTGAGCAAACACATTCAGCTCGAAACCACTGAGTAAGAGGCAAACAACAATCTTGCCGAGCCTCGCGCTGACTAAACAACGCCCCGCAGCTCCGGCGATTGAACGAAGGAACGACAACCCTGTCATATCTGACCCCGCATTCGATTTATATTTCAGAGCGACAGTCTGCGGATGCTTTTTGGATTTTGCAACCTTGCAAAAGAACGCCGCTCGAATATCGTCCAAATTCTTCGAGGCGAAGGAGAACAGACCTATGACAGCCCTCAATCCAGCTGAATTCCTAAAAAGATGCGGCGAATCCAGTCAGGCTGCGTACGACCTATTTAAAGAACTTCTTGAGCAGTGCACGCAGCCCGACGGCGCAGGCAACGTGAGGCGATTTCTGCAGAGTCTTAAAGCAATTTGTGACGACTCCGAAGACGACACCGATTCTTTCATTGCCAAGTATCACTTTGCGTTCAGTAGCCTGACCCTGGATGGCCATAGTCAAAGTGAAAACCAACTGACCCTGCTTCAGCTGCCGAGTATTTTTACGCCTGAGGACTGGTCTTTTACTTTTTTCGAAGGCCTCGCCCGTTACCCTGCCGGAGAATTTCAGGGACGCACAATTGCAGAACTTGGCTGCGGCAATGGATGGATCTCAATCGCGCTGGCCCGTCAAAACCAGCCACAAAAACTCTATGGTTTGGATATTAACCCGCGAGCAATCACCTGCGCCCGCATCAATCTTCTCCTCAACGCTCTAGACAAGTCCGGAACTCCCATCATCGACAGTGAGGGAAAATCGCTTCTCGATCGAGTTGAATTTCACTGCTCGGACCTGCTCGGTTACGCGATCGACAAAAAAATTCAACTTGATCGCGTCATTGGCTGCATCCCGCAGGTTCTTAGCCCGGAGCCATTGCTGGCGGACCAGTTCGCAACAGAAGACGCCGATGACCAATTTCTATATAGCCTCAGCAACTACTGCGAAAAACAAGGCTACATTGAAGACCAGTTCGGACTGGGGCTGATCGCCAGGGCGGTCGAAGAAGCGATTTCAGTCTGCAAACCGTCAGCAAAAATAATACTGAATATGGGAGGCCGACCCGGCGCCGCGGTGCTTGATCGATTGTTCACCCGGCGGGGCTTCTCAATACGTAAAATATGGTCAACCAAAGTATGGCAAGCCTCCGATACCGACATTCAGCCGCTTGTCGATATTGAAAAGGCAACTCCTCACCGGTTTGAGTTTTATACGAGCTTGAACAGCGACGAGCCCATCTGTGCACAGACGGCGCAGGCCTACGCAAATGCGGGCGGAAGGATTGCGCATAGTCTTTCGGTCTATGAGGCTCAACTCCGACAGCCGTCGCAAATCAAATCTCTATTCAAGCTCATCGGGCAGAATGAATTCGAGGAATCCCGGAGTGGCCTCGATTTATCCTTCGATAATGAAGAGCTCGCCGAGGAAAAAATCAATTTCATTGGCAACATTGCAGACTGGTTGCAACAAAAACCTAATCTCCCCTACTCCGACACCGAGGGTGAACCCCAGCTCCGCAGACAAATTGCACAATTCTTGCGTAGCTACTGGCGAATCCCAATGACGGCAAAAAGTGTCTTCATTGCACCCAACAGACGCAGCCTCATCAAAAATCATCTACAACTTTTTCGTCCCAAGCTGACCTTCATCGACAAAGAGCTCAATGCAATCCTCGGACGCAAAGGCGAAGACCATCTCCTCTCCCAATCGGTGGTTCTCGAGATCCCCAAACGGGCCGACGAGATTTGCAAGCTGATTGAAAAGCTGCAACCTGAACTGGCCATCGTCAGTCTTCAGGACTTCGAAGTAAGAAGCAGTGACGCGTTTGTTAGACTCTGCGAGGTCGCCAAGAGCAGTTCGACACGCCTGCTCATCGACTTATCGCAGCAATTTGAATTGTCGAGCCAACCTTCGACACACGGAGTTCTTTCATTTCTTGCAGACAATCCTCTGCCCAAACACGTCGGACTCCTCTGCGGACTTGTCAGAAACAAAGTCTACCGCGACCTTGAGCTTTGTTTTCTTGTTTCTGAAAACTCAACTCTACTAGAGCAGCTGAGCTCTGCAGCTGAGCTCACATACAGCCGTACTCCTCTGCTCACACAAAAGTACTATTCAAGAATTTTTTCTGACTTATTGAATTTTCAATTGACGGATTTGCGCAAGAATAAATCCGAAGACCTGCGCCTGCCAAAATCTGACAACGATTCCAAACACGGGCCATTGGCTCCATTTATCCAAAAGGCTTTCGCTCATCCGGCTATCCGCACGCATCAGTTGAATCTGGGGGCAAACACGACTCGTCTCGACTACGGAGAGAACTGCCTCAAGAGTCCACCCTATGTTCATGCCGCAATCATGGAAAGCTACCTCAGGCAGAACGTCTCCGCGCAAGAACTCAACGTTGAGCAATCTATCGTGGAATTTGTTGCACACAGGTTCGGCCTCGAATCCGTCGATGAGTCAGCGGTGATCTTGGGAAATGGAGTTGCACCATTATTCTCCGCGATGCTCGAAACCATCAGCGAAAAACAACAAGAGATTTTATTGCCTGAGGGTGCTTACGGTTATTTTTCATCGGCATGTGATTTTTTCGATGTAGACCATACGCGGGTCAGGACCCACGCGCGCGATCGCTTTAAAATATCGGCTCAAGAACTCGACAACACAATCTCCGCCACCGGAGCCCATTGGCTTTACTTGAACGCTCCGATTGTCAATCCAACGGGTGCTGTCTACAGCTCGGGTGAAATCTCAGACATCCTCGAGGTTCTTGCCCAACACAAGTGCGGTTTGATTCTTGATTCGATTTTTTCAGGCTTGGAATTCCATCGGAAGCAGACCTACACCCGCCTCAGCCGGTTTATTTTGGAACATGAAAGAGAGTCAGTTCCGATCTTTCTGATGGGCGGTATGTCCAAAGAGCTGGCCGCAGGAGGACTCCGATTTGGCTGGAGTGTCAGCACGGATACGACACTTGCATCATCCATCCGAACAAGAATTTCTTCGGCACCGCATTCGACAGTCAAATACGCTGCAAAAAAAATCTATCAAGCTCTTTGCTCTGACCAGCACCCGATCCATGAATTTCTGGATCAGCAGCGCTCTCAGTTGCAGCAGCGCGGAGCTCGACTTTCTGAGTTGCTGACCTCACTGGGATGGGAGGTTGCAGATTCCGAGGGCGGCCTTTTTGTGTGCGCCTCCCCGCGCGGGTACATGGAGGACCTGCGTCGGGCACAGCCACCTGAAACCCAATTCGATCCAACGGCATGTGCCGACAAAATTGCTCACGACATCTTTACCTTCAATGGATTGTTGCTAAATAACGCTACATGGACGGGGTTGCCCTGCCATCTGCGCTTTGTCATAAGCGTCTCAGACGATGAATTTGAGTCGGCTTTGAAGAAGCTTCGGGAGTTTGACGCTGACTGGAAAAGCCGCAGCCGATAACGTATACGTTCAAGATTGACGTGTTTTTATGGAGACCGACGACTATGCGGATTGCGATTTCTGGTCACAGCGGATGCGGTAACACAACTGCCACCACCAACGTCGGGCGGGCTCTCGGACTCAACATCGTCAATTACACATTCCGCGACCTTGCAAAAGAACTCGGAATCCCGTTCGAGGAACTGCACCGCGAAGCTCCTGATAATTTCATTTATGACTATCTGACAGACCTGAAGTGCATCAGAGCCGCGCTGCAAGAAAATATTGTTCTCGGAACCCGCCTTGCAGCATGGCTGATGGATGCTGACCTGCGAATCTGGCTTCACGCTCCACTGGAAGCGAGAGCACGGCGCATAAACAAACGCGAGAGCGAAAAGGAAGCAACCTACGAGGCTGTTCTCTATAAAACTCTCAAGCGTGACGAACAAAATCGCAAGCGATATCTGCAGCTCTATGGACTCGATATTCATGACCACTCGGATTTCGACATCACCATCAACACGGAAAAACTGACAGCAGAGCAGGTTTCGTCGTTGATTGTTGCCGCGGCACAGTGGGCGAGTAAAAATCAACTAGAACGAACCAATCTTCACATCAAACGGGTACGCGCAATCATCGCCGACAAGCTGAAACTTTCGGACAAAATCTTCTCGGATCCAAGCACAGACGTTGATGTTTCCGAGATTTTTAAACGCCTAAAGAAAGTCTAAATTTTTTCAGACCAGCGAATCATCCAAACTGAATGCTTCAGGTCAAGATTGTAAGTTTTTTCCTCTTGAAGCAGAGGATGACTTTCGGTCATGAAGCCCTCGGCAGAGCGACTCCGTGAATTCCACCCGAGAGTCACTGTATGCTGACAACATC
>JBEDKY010000326.1:0-6780 GCA_041171905.1 Pseudomonadota bacterium | reverse complement strand
ACCGGTATGATTTCGGGCACTGATAGGGCCAAATGCTGGATGCCGTTGCCGCCATTGTCTTCGACATAAATTTGGATTTGAGAATTGTTGAAGTAGGGCGCCAGAGGCTGGTTTGTGGCGAATTTGATGCCGCTGTGCGGGTCCCACATTACGATGCTCTCAAGCCCCGAACCTGTGCCTCCCTTGAGTCCGTGACGCGAGGTGTGAAAATCGATACCCCAATAGCGCTCAAATCCAAGACAGTGGCGGTAGAATTCTGTCAAGCCGATCATCGCGCGCATGTTGCACGTGACGTGGTCAATTTCCTGGAAACCGAATTTGTTGCCGCCTACAGTGTTCCAGTCGGCTGTCTGCTGGAAACCCGGTGCGAATTGTCCGTAATTTTTCTTTTCAATGAATCGGAATCCGACGTCCGAGAGCGGCGTAGCGATGGCGGTTTCCCGCCACAGACCGTTGCCGAGTGTGTGGTCCTGAATTTCATGGAGGAACGGTGCCTTGCGTTCGGCGAGGAACTCAGCGGCCTGTTCGATTGATTTGACTTCAAAATTAAGAAAACCCACACCTTCAGGATGGTGCTTGAGGTACTTTCCGGCAGTCGATGCGGTTTCGATTGGTTGTGTGAATATCCAACCGATGTTTCCGGCACCGCGCAGGACGATGCTGCGCATGCCATGGCGTTTTTCCGAATCCGCAGTGGAGCGCGCGACCTCACGGAAGTCGAACTTTTCTTGGTGCCAGCGCACTGCCCGTTCGAGATCCTTCACAAAAAACTGAATCGAGTGATAACCAACAAGCCCAAGATTTTGCTGTGTCATTTTGGTCCCCGCGGCAGCGTCATTGTTGAAATAGTCTGTTCAAGTGCGAGCTTGTATCACTCAGTGAGCTCACCTGCAAAGTGACAGGCCACGCGGTGTGGCTGCGTTTCGCTGCCCAGATTCCGCAACGCGGGTTCCTGTGTGCGGCAGATGTCTTTCACATAGGGGCAGCGCGTGTTGAACCGGCACCCGGCCGGTGGATTGATCGGGCTCGGGACGTCACCCTGCAGAACCTTGCGATTTTTTTTCACCCCGACTTTGGGCTCGGGAATACTTGAAATCAGAGCACGTGTGTAAGGGTGCATGGGCTTTGCATAGAGCGAGTCGGCATCGGTGTGTTCGACGATTTTGCCAAGGTACATAACCGCAATTTCGTCGGAAATGTGTTCAATCACCGCCAGATCGTGCGCAATAAAGATATAACTAAGTCCGTATTTGTCGCGCAAGTCCATCATCAGATTGAGGATTTGGCTTTGGATGGAAACATCCAGCGCGCTCACCGGCTCGTCGGCGACAATCAGCTTTGGTTTGAGAGCGAGTGCCCGCGCGATTCCAATTCGTTGCCTTTGTCCGCCTGAAAATTCATGTGGATAGCGGTCGGCCGCCTCTGGGTTGAGACCCACTTCTTTGAGCAGGTTTATGATCTGTGCACGTCGTTCGTCGGGATTGGGGTAGAGTCCATGAATTTCATAGGGCTCGGACAGAATCTCGCGGATTGACATACGCGGATTGAGGCTCGCGAATGGATCTTGAAAAATAATTTGCAGGTCCCTGCGCAATGCGCGCATTTCCGCTGGAGTTGCCTTGCTGAGGTCTTTGCCTTCGTAAAGAATTTCGCCGCCGGTGGGTTCCGTCAGACGCAAAAGAGTGCGGCCGAGCGTCGATTTTCCGCAGCCCGACTCACCCACGAGTCCGAGTGTCTGTCCGCGTTTGACCGAAAACGAGATTGTATCCACGGCATGCACACGTCCAACGGTGCCGCCGAAAAAACCACCTTGTACTGGGAAGTATTTTTGCAGGTTTTTAACTTCCAAAAGGGGAGTTGTTTCGCTGCTCATCGTTGTCCTTCCTGAGTGATCACACCGTTCTCATTTGAATGGAAACACGCCACTTCCGAGCCGTCGGCAAGTTTTCTGAGTTCCGGAATGCTTTGGCGGCACTGCGACGTAACAAACGGACAGCGGTCCTGAAACCGGCAGCCGACGGGAAATTTGCCGAGGCTTGGGACGATTCCGGGAATTGTGTTGAGGCGCTCACGCTTTTCGCCAAGACGCGGAATCGATTCGAGCAAACCGAGTGTGTAAGGATGTTTTGGCTGGCGGAAAAGCTGCTCGGCTGTCGAACGCTCAACGATTTGACCGCCGTACATGACAACAACATCGTCGCAGGTCTCAGCAACCACTCCAAGATCGTGGGTGATGAGTATGGTCGACATGTCGCGCTCGTGTTGGAGTTCATTCATCAGCGCGAGAATCTGCGCCTGAATGGTCACATCGAGTGCTGTTGTAGGTTCGTCCGCGATGAGGAGTTTGGGTTCGCACGCTAGCGCGATTGCGATCATCACGCGTTGCCGCATACCACCGGAAAGTTGATGCGGATATTCGTCGATTCGCTGTTCTGGCGACGGAATGCGAACTTTCCGCAGCATCTCGATAGACAGCTCGCGCGCTTCTTTCTTCGACTTTCCACGATGGATTCTGAACACCTCAGAAATCTGGTCACCGATTGTGAATACCGGATTCAGACTTGTCATCGGCTCCTGAAAAATCATTGAGATCTTGTTGCCGCGCATGGTGCGCATTTCTTCTTCGCTGAGCTTGAGCAGATCGCGCCCCTCAAAAAGAATTTCGCCGCTGCTGATGGAACCCGGCGGCGAGGGAATGAGCCTCATGACCGAAAGACTGGTTACCGATTTTCCGCAACCCGACTCGCCCACGATTCCGAGCGTTTTTCCGCGTCGGACCGTGAAAGAACAGTTATCTACGGCGTTGAATTCTCGCCCGCCGACTTTAAAGCTTGTGACGAGGTTTTTGACTTCGAGCAGTGCTGAGGTGTCCGACTGACCGGCGTTCATGCAGACTGTGTCCCTTTCTTTAAGCCTTTACCAAGCCGATTTCACGCAATCTTTGGCGGAGGAATTCGTCGGCGATGATCGGCGGATATTTTGCAGGATTTTGCGGTGACGTGCACGTGGTAAGAATTTCCAGAGGGCAGCGAGAGTGCGGATGAACAAAAAACGGCATTGAATAACGTGCGACGTTTTTCGCTCCGGCGGGATTCACCACCCTGTGCGTGGTCGATGGAATCACGTCATTGCAAATGCGACTGAGCATGTCGCCCGAATCGACCACCATTTGTCCCGGACCTGATTCAACTGAGAGCCAGCGGCCGTCATGGGTCAACAGCTCAAGGCCTGATTCGGTGGCTTCGCAGAGTATTGTGATGAAGTTGATGTCCTCATGTGCCGCCGCCCTGACTGCGCCGCTTTTGAATTGGTCTTCCGCCAGCGGAGGATAATGCAGCGCGCGGATGATGCTGTTGCCGTCGACAATCATGTCGGAGAGCGTGTTGGTCGGCAGTTCCAGATACTGCGAGGTAGCCTGCAAAAGTGTGGATGCCATCGCTTCGAGCTGGCCATAGAGGTTTGTGAAGGACTGGCGGAATCCACGGACGTGGTCATCAGGCCAGATGTTCTTCGGGTAGAGCGCTTCATTGGCCTTGTGAGTGAAGGTTTCACGACCAACATGCCAGAATTCCTTGATGTCGGGATGTCGGCTGTCTTTGGCGTGTTCCTGTCCCATTGCCGTGTAGCCACGTTGTCCGCCACCGCCGGCGACAATGTATTTTTTCTTTGCTTCCACCGGCAGGTCAAAAAATTCTTTGGTTTTTGCGTAGCAGTCTTTGATCAGCGCGGAGTCTACGCCATGGCCCTCGATGATGACAAAGCCATATTCATGAAGACCCGAGCCAAATTCCTTGACGAAATGCGCCTGGTCTTTGCTGTTCCCTTGGGTGAATGAGCGGATGTCGAGCGTTGAAACCTTTTGCGGTTTTGTGAATCGCATGCTGTCAGCCTCCACAACGTATCAATTGGTCAAGGAATTTTTCCACCGAACTTCTGAACTTTCGGGCTCTTGGGCCGACCAATACCACGGTTTGACGTGGATGTGTGAAAATTCTGCGCGCTGTTTGCCGGACCTGTTCGGGTGTGATGGACCTCACGAAATGTGCCTCTTCCTCGAGACTCATGCGCGTGTCCAAAAACAGCTGGGTCACTTCACGGGAGATGAGCCGGGGGTAGTTCTCATGCAGAATGTCGAGGTCAAACAGATAACGGAACTTGAGCCTTTCGAGCTCGTCCGGAGACGGCGGTTCCTGACAAACTTTGATGATTTCAGCGAGCAATACGTCAAGAAGCTTTTGCAACGAGTCTTGAGAAATTGTTGCATCGATACTGAACGTGCCGAGGTCAGCATAAGACTGTGCATCTGCGCTGATGTCATAGACGAGACCATATTTTTCTCTGACGGTCGCAGGAAGGCGTGATGCGATGCCGTCGTCGAGAAGGCGCTCAACGATGATGTCTTCGACAACCTGACGGTTGAGTCCGCCTGCGGCAGGCATCATCATTTTGAGAACATACTGGTTGTCCGAGTTGTTTTGCAGAACGAGAGAACGTTTTTGCTTTGAATTGTTAAAGTAGTCCGCAGTCAGATGGCTGCGTTGCGGCGCAGGATGACGCACATGCTGCCAGGGTTTTCCAAACGAGTTTTCAGCCAAACGCGCGACTTCTTCGCTTGGCAATGAGGAGACCAGACTGAGAATGCAGCGATCCGGCTGATAGTGCTGTGAGTGTTTTGTTCTCAGGTCTTCCAGACTGAGGCGGCTGATTGTGTCCTCTGTTCCGATGATGGGCAGACCGAGTGAATGCTGGGGAAACATGCTGCCCATGGCAAGAGTTTCGCAGTCGATGTTGTCACCAGCCTCGTTGTAGTCACTGGCGAGCTCTTGCAAAATAATGCCCCGCTCGGTTTCCAAATCCGCGTAGTTGGGATGGAGAAAAAACTCGGAGAAGAGGTCAAATGCCTGCGCGATGCGGCTGTTTGAGCCTTTCAGCCAGTAAACCGTGTTCTCGATCGAGGTCATCGCGTTGGCTTCGCCGCCCAAGGATTCCATGGCGCCGGCAAGCGACACAGAGTCGGGAAATCGTCTGGAACCGCGGAACATCATGTGTTCGAGAAAATGCGAAACACCGTTGTTTTCGGAACTTTCGTCGCGCGAGCCTGTATCGATGTGAACCGAGAGTTCAAACGCGGCTGTGTCTGGGTTTTTGCAATAAAGAAAGCGAAGGCCGTTGCTCAATTTGATGAGCTCGAGCTGATTTTTACTCATGGATCAGCGGTTCCTCATCAGAAGTGTTTCGGGCAGGGTCAGCAGAAGCGACAAAGTGTCGCGTTGCAAGGCAGTCATGATAGGCAAACTTGATAATGCTTTGTTGAGTGAGTTTTTAGCTATTGTCGCGTGTTCGTTGGCAACCGTGCGGGCCGATTCGACACCGCCCAAGGTCATCACCAGTGTGATGATTTCCGACAGTTCTTGATCTGTGCATGAACCCTGTTGCAGGGTCGTTTGCACCAGCTCATTGAGTCGTTGTGGTTGTGCGGGCAGATTTCTTTCATTCTTCATTGCGAGCAGCACCGGCAATGTGGCCTTTCCTGCCAGCAGGTCGGCGGCAACAGTTTTGCCGACTTCAGCGGAGCTTCCTGTGTAGTCGAGAATGTCATCGGCAATCTGAAAAACGAATCCGAGATGACGACCGTATGCACCGAGATCCTCGCACACCTGTTGCGGCAGCTTGGCAAGAAATGCCGGCGTGATGCAGCTAGCCTCGAACAGCACCGCAGTTTTTCCGTGCACAACACGCTCGTATTGTTGCTGGGTGACGTCGGACTTCCAGAGCAATTCAAGCTGGAACAGTTCGCTTTCACTCATGAAGCGGATGCATTCAGCAAAAGTGTCGATGAGCTCCAGGCTCTGCGTTTTGACCATCAGACGACATGCTGCGGAGTATATGAGGTCGCCGGCAAGCACGGCAGTTTCGTCGCCCCAGACGGAATTCGCCGTTGGTTTTCCTCGCCTCAGGGTCGAATTGTCGATCACGTCGTCGTGGAGAAGACTTGCCGTGTGAATGTATTCACAGACGGCCGCAATCGGCATGCGGTGTGGTCCGGTGTAGTGAATGAGCCGAGAAATGAGTAAAAATAACCCTGGCCTGACGCGCTTTCCACCGGCAGAAAAAATGTGTCTCAGGACGTCATTTGTCGGTTCGTTGGGTGTCAGCAGATATTCGACCAGTAATGGCTCGAGAGTTTTGAGGTCCGGTCCGGTGGCATCGATGAAGAGTTGCATTACGGTGTCGCTTTACTGTCTTGTGTGGTGCAAGTCCGTCGTCTAGTTGCGTTCGCTCGCGGAAGCAGCCGCAGTGCGCAGTGCCATGACTGCGTCCTTTGTGCTTCCGCCGTTGAACACAGCGCCGCCCGCCACCAGGGTGGTTGCCCCGAGTTGAGCCAGCGTGCCGGCGTTGCCGAGGTTCACCCCGCCGTCCACAACAATGTCTATCGCATAGTTCTGAGCGCGGCAAAAGTTGGCAAACTCTCGTATTTTCGGATGCATGGAGGTCAGGTGTTGCTGACGCGAGTATCCCGGGTTGACGGTCATGATGGTGACCTGGTCGAGTTCGGGCAGCAGGAATTCAATATTTTGCCAGTGAGTCGAGGGGTTGAGTGCGATCCCCGCACGTCTGCCGGCCTGACGGATCCGGTTGCACAAACGGTGTGCGTGACGTGCAACCTCAATATGGAAACTCAGGGTATCAGCACCGGCTTGAAGGTAGTCGTCCAGCACATCATCGGGATTAGTGACCATGATGTGCACGTCGAGATGCAGATTGGTGGCTGCGCGGACC
>JBEDKY010000325.1:0-3581 GCA_041171905.1 Pseudomonadota bacterium | reverse complement strand
GATCCTGCTGCAACTGGGCCATCCTCTGTGCCTCAACTTTCAGTTGCGCTTCGTCTTTGACCGAACGCGCAGGTCCGGCATGTCCCGCCAGACCGAGTTGATCCAAACGTGCCAGCTCAGGCGCAATGATCTCTTCGATATCCTTTCGACAGGATTTTTTGTCCGAATCGATTTTCTCCATCTTTAGTATGTAGGCTGCGCGCAGAGTGGCACCCTCATCGGCCGAGCCCATGACTCTGTCACCCCGTGCCCATGCTGTCTGCGGAATTAATCCGCTCAACACAGCCGAAACTCCAAGAACGAAACGTACTGGGCGATTTTTCAGAACCATGGCGTCCTCCCCGAATGCTCTGAACACGACGTGTCCAATGCGAGGAAGGTGAGCAAATCGAGTGCCAAGGTGGGGAAAACTCAATACTGCTGATTTTATGGGCTAAAAAGACAAAGAAACACTAATAACGCATTTAAAATAAGCAAAAGTAACTGGCAAATGTCGAAGGAATAGACATTTTAGTTGAACAGTCAAAATACCAACTCCGAAAGATTTACCTGCCCCCCAGCCGCGCTGCATTTTGGTTGACGAGCCAACCGAAGAAAACAGTCCGACATTGGAGGTTCCGCATGTCCATTTCGACCCGTTTGCTCTCCGCATCGCTTCTTGCAGTTTCGCTAAGCGCTCAGGCGTCGATACTTCCCCCCAATGACCTTCATCTCGAAGACAATCTCGAGATGATTGCAAACATGACTGAGCAAGAGTTCAAAGACATCATCGAAGGCATCGTTGGTAAATACCGTGAGCCAGCCAGCAAACAGGGTGCTAATCTGAAAGTGAACGCGATGTGGACGAATGCCACTGTCAACGCGTCCGCACAGCAGATGGGCAACAACTGGATCATCAATATGTACGGCGGGCTTGCCCGTCGTGATGAGGTGACTCCAGACGGGTTCGCAATGGTCGTCTGCCATGAGCTGGGTCACCATTTCGCAGGTTTCTCTTTCAAAGGTAACACATGGGCTGCGAACGAAGGTCAGTCCGACTACTTCGCAACCCATGCGTGTGCACGCCGTGCATGGGGTGAGCAAAAGGATATCAACGCACAGTTCCGCGCAACTGTCGGTGAATTCGAAAAAACCCGCTGCGACGAGGCTTACACAGAACAAGCAGACCGTGACCTGTGCTACCGCACCACTGCCGCCGGAAAGTCTTTGGCGCTCTTGCTCTCCAAGTTAGGCAACAGCGCGGAGCCGAGCTTCGAAACTCCCGACGCTAAGAAAGTTGCGCGCACTAACGACAACCACCCTGCAGCGCAGTGCCGTCTTGATACTTATTTCCAGGCAGCGCTCTGCGGCAAGCCATTTGATGCGATGTTGATTCCAGGGAAGAAGGTGAGCGGAGGCCGCAACAGCCTCGCCGCTGAAAAGGAATCGGCAAATTATACCTGCACGGAACTTGACGGAAAGTCATTCGGCCTGCGTCCGACTTGCTGGCACCGGTCACGTTTGACATTGAAAAACTAATCGAAGTCGCGGACACTTGTAGACAAGGGACCGTCGCAGGCGGAATTTCCGCTGCGATGGTTTTTTTTATGAGGTGAACCGGATGCGAGCCCTGCTCTTTTTACCTGATTTCCCGAAAGCAAATAAGAATGATTTGAATGTCGTCATCCGCTCGTCGGGAATTTCTTTGGTGGAATGCAACACCGAGGAAGAAGTTTTCGACCGGATGAACGAACCCGGCATCTCGTTGCGACGGAGCCTGCTGATCACCGACGAAATGCACAATGATCTGGTCGAAAAGTTCAGCCAGACATATCCCAACTGCCTCGTTATTCTGACAATCCGGTCGCCCATCGGCGAATTGCCCACAAACCTGCGCGATTGCCTGCCGGTGCAGTGCTTCGTCGCATCAAACAACAATGAATTCGAACCGCGCGACCTGCAGACGATAATCCGAAAATTCCAAACCTGCGATGTTTTTGGTTTGGAAAAATACATCAAGGGCTCATGTGAGATCTTCCGGCAGGACATTGCCAACCATCAGGACAAACTGAACGCCATCCAGCGGGTCGGTGACTTTGTCAGTTACCTTGGCGGCAACATCGAAAACAACCGTTTTCATGAGTACTCACGGCGCATTTCGGAAATGATGGATGAGCTGATCCTGAATGCCGTCTTTGATGCGAATCACCGCTACAAGGGACAACCACACCGGACTGATTTCAATCTTGACTTGACCGATCTGGTGACAGTCCGCTGGGCTTTCGACGGAGAACAGTTTGGACTTTCGGTGACCGACAGATTCGGCCGCCTCAAAAAGGAAACCATCCTGCGCTACCTCGATACGACCCTGGATTTGGGTGACGTTGAAGGTCGCAAGAGCGGCGGACTCGGAATCAAGTTTGTGTTTGAGCGTCTGCACCAATTTGTTGTGAATGTGCATTCCGACTTGATGACGGAAGTCATCTGCCTGCTGAGATTCGAGCGCAGACTCAAAGATTTCGACTCCCGCCCGCGATCCTTTCACTACTTCTCGATCTAAATGCCTTTTAAGGGATGGGCTCAATCACAGGCTTGAGACCATCCTCTGAATTGGATCTCGGTTTGGTGAGATTTTTGCATTTGCATTTGTCGTTACATTCCATCTTGTAAAAGACGATATTGTTGGGCTCGCGGAAAAATGCAGGTGCACGATCATCTGCCTTGGGAACTTCAGACGGACCACGCAGATTGCTGCTGTCGGGTGCAGGACTTTCGACTACCTCTGTGCGTTCACCGATTTTATAGGTGAAGTTGAGAACAACCCAACCTTCAGCTTCGTTGTAGACGGTGAAATATCCACGTGCATATCCTGCGCACTGCGCGTCCGCCTCCAGCGTTTTTCGGCACGCCGGATCAATTTTGACCGAACACCAGACAGATTCGGGAACAACATAACTGAGCCGGCGTCCATTGGCCGATGAAAAAGGCGCGAACTCAGCAGATACAGAGCTCTTCGCGGGGACAACCACATTGCCTCTTTCTTTGCCCTGCCTCTTTAAGACAAACTTTTCCGCGCCGCGCTTGAGCCGCGCCTGATTGACGAGAATTTCAATCGGTGTTGCGGTCAGATTTTCAAATTTTGCGCTCACCGATTCGCAACGGGCGCCGCAATTGTGGTCAATTTCAACCTTCAGTTGCCCGTCACCAAAAGAGGTTCCGGCCTGCGGCAAAGGCGAGCCCGAAGAACGGACTCCGGAGGAAAGACAAGCAGGCAAGCATGAGACCGACAAAAGTAACAAAAAAAACTGAAGAGAATGGCGCGCATTCAAACGCATGATAATAGACTCCTCGCGGCAAACTGCAGAATCTGCCGCATTGCATGGTGACACAGAGCACACCTGCGATGCAATCGACGGGAACGCGAGCTCTTGACGCTCATGCAACGAGACTGTTCAATCAGAATGGGCCCTACACGGCGGGAGACGCAGCATGCAGGTTCAATGCAAAGAAACTTCAGACGGTTTGCTTGTCACGATCGACGGTCAGCTGGATGATACGTCAGCCAGCAGTCTGCCGTCACGTCTTTCCACGCTCTGCGAGGG
>JBEDKY010000324.1:0-3069 GCA_041171905.1 Pseudomonadota bacterium | reverse complement strand
GTCAAAGATTTGTTGGTAATTTCAGGGACCAAGCCAGATTGACCCACCCTGAGCGACATGAATTCGTGCTATCGCCCGTGGTCGCGCGGCCGCAGTGGTCCCAACCCAGAGCATCCCTGCCAACCTCTCGAATGAATCCAACGCCCAGTGAAAGTGTTTCTTTTTTGTGCATGCTTCGTTGCCAGTTGAGTTGCAGCGCTCCTATCTGGCCTTTTGTGCCCGGATTGATCTCCAGGGGCAGTCGCGCTTGTGGCAACGCTCCAAAAGGTGCTTCGAAGTATTGAATGTCAGCGGTCGTCGTGATGATTCCGCTGTTCAGTTGAAGTGCTTTCTCGGCTCCCAGCGTTGCGCTCCAAGCAGGGAGCGTGCTTTTGCCAATTGAATTCGAGGCCCTCTGCAGCGTCGCTGTTAGGGTTGTGTCGGCAGGCCCGCGCAGTGAATTCTCGAGCTCAATTGTAAAAAGCCGCCAGCGCTTCTCGGCTGCTGCTGAAAGAAGTGCCTTTTGCGCTGTCGTTTTTTTGCGCTGAGCCAGTGCTTGTCCGAGCAGACCTGTGCTGTCGGTGTACCACTCCAGTGCCAGAGAGCCGCTGCTCTTCCAATTGTAAGACTCCTTTGCAACGCTGAGCCGTGGACGAGTTCTTTGAATTTGTTCCTGCGAGGAATATTTTTTTGCATCAGTGCGGAAGGTGTTCCAGCCATGTTCCAATTCAAATTGAACGACTGTGGCGGTTGGGTCGGTCAGTTGCGAAAGCGGATGAATGATGAGCGAAACTGATGAAAAGACAGGTTGCGGCTGACGACCTCGAAGAAGTGGACGGTCATTCAGCAAACCTGCTTTTCCCTCAACGCTCCGGCTGCGACCATAGGAAAGTGACAAATAGTTGAGCGACGGAATTTCCGACGGTGTTTGTCGCTCAATGCCCGCGTTGCTGCTGAAGTTGTGTTTGGAAAGCCAGGAGAATTCAGTTTGCCAGTGGCCGGCAAACTGAAAAATTCCATCGAGTCTCAATCCAGCCGCAGTTGCATTCCCTTGCGAAGAATCAAAATAATGTCCTGCTGAAAGCATCATCGTGGCTGCAAAATCTGGTTGTTCCAGAACTTCCCGGTATTGGTGGAACAGGGCGGTCATGCGTGCATTTTTTTCCGCGAGCATCAGCGATGTATTTTCGGTTGCAGCCTCGCGCAGAAGGCGCAAAAGCTTTTCGTCTCTGACTGTTTTGAGTTCAACGGCCGAGATTTGGGCTGGCCAGAGTGACATAAAAACAGAGAAGGGAAAAATTTTTCCCGTCCATCGGATTTTTATTCTTTGCGCGGCCTGCCGATACAGCTTGAAACCACGGGAGGATGCGCAGTTGGAAAAGAATGTGTCGTCTGTTGAAGTCGCCGCAGAACGGGATGAGCTTTTACGCGCGCTCGGTGAGTTTGAATTTTGGTATAGCGACCGTGTGGATCGCTTTAGAAAACTGCAGAGTGACATCCAAAAAGGGCTCCGTTCGGGACGAATCACAGAGTGCCGGAAAGAGGGAACCGGAAAAAGGTATCTGACTCAGAGAATGATTGCCACCCTCGGAGTCGACCACAAGCTCGGATTACGCGTCTTGCTTATGATGAACATACGTAAAAGGCAGATGGAAACCCGTTTGGGTGAGCTCAACCGTCTTTTGGGAGAGTCGGTCGGCACTGTTGCCGCCGAGCCGGAAGATGACAAGTCTGATGGCACACAAGAGCTCGAGATATCCGCGTGACTAGGGCTTAAGATTTTCAGGCCTGTGTGTGTCTTGTGAGTTCAGACCGCTGGAAAGAACATCCTTGAGAATAACGCGGGGAACTCCAAGACCGCGCAATGCAGCGGAAACCACGTTGGCGATTGATTCCTTGAGGGCAAGCACCCGCTGCCCGCCGCGGTCGACGTAAACTGGCTGGTGCGCATCGATCAGGACAATGGCGTCGGAGCCTAGTTCCATTTTGAGATAATCAACGCTAGGTTGAACGTTTTCAATATAAAATTGAAAGCGGCTGAGTAGCGATGCCTCGTCGTCATCGGCGCGACCGCGGTGTGTTGCGCGTTGGATCATCTCCTGCCTTGAGATACTGAGATGAAGGACCTTTGTAACAGGTATGTTCAGTCTTTTGAGAAATTCGAGCAGGTGCTTCGCTGCAGCCACCGTGCGCGGATAACCGTCAAGGATGAACGGACGATGACGCAATCCTGCGGAATGTTCGATATGAGCGGCAATAAAATTTTGCGTCCAGCGGTTTGGCACAAGCAAGCCGTTCATGGTGCAGAATTCAAGCCATTCCAGCTGACTCGTGAATGTGTCCATTCCTTTGCGGCCGAAATATTTTTCAAGTTGCGGAAGATAGTTTCTGACCTTGCGGCTGAGGTCGTCGGTCGTGTCGACGCACTCGAAGATATTCGCTTCGGCGCTGATCTGATATTGCTTGGAGAGAAGCTCCGCATAGGACGGATCATTTTTCGCACTCTGAAAAGCGCTGCGGAGAATTTCCCCCATCGAAAGATGGTCGGATGGTGCGATGGACATGACACGGCAGAGTGCGGCCGCGACTTCTCCCTTGCCGCAGCTGGACGGACCGGTGAGAATGACCACGCCCGGATTGCGCATGGAAATTTTGTCAACTCTGATGCATGAATTGTAATCGCTCGGGGTCGGCATTCTAAAGTCTCGCTCCATAATTTCAGCTTGCAGGTGTTTGCCGGCGAGGTTTGTTCACCTCAGCAAAACGATGCCTGACTTTCGCGTCTTTTCAAGTGCCTCGGCGACCAGCGCAGTTTCACTTTCCTCCAGCTGACTCATTGGCGGGCGCAATACATTTTCACAGCAATTGAGCTGAGCGAGAGCCCATTTCAGAGGAATCGGATTTGGTGCGCAGAACAGGTAGTTGTTGACCGGATATGTGTCTTGTTGGAGGCGCGTGAGTGTTTTGAGGTCTCCCGCTTGAGCTGCTTTCCACATGGCGAGCATCGCACCCGGGATGACGTGAGTGCTGACGCTGATGACACCTGCGGCTCCGCACAAAAGTGCGGGGGCAAAGGTCGGGTCGTCTCCG
>JBEDKY010000323.1:0-7381 GCA_041171905.1 Pseudomonadota bacterium | reverse complement strand
GAAAGGTGAATACCGGCCGAGCAACAGGCGCATATGGTCGGGTAGCAGGGCGCTGATGGGCATCTGCATGCTTCCCGAGTTGCCCTCATACCACTGTTCCGCTTTTGCCTTTACTTCTGGAAAACGGTTTGCAAAGTGGCCCAGCCATCGCTCTTTGGTTGCCGCATCTCCGTTTTTCAACGCGCGGATTTCGTCTACCGGTATGAATGGCTCCAAACTCGGCAGTGCAAGAGCATGGGAGAGTTTGTCGAGATCAAGCCAACTCAAATCCCACGCATTGAGTGTGAGCAGAGCGACCGCCGGTTTGCGTGAGGGTTGATCCGGAGTGTCGGAGGCCTTTTTTTCGATACGTGCCTCGAGATTTTTCATCAGCGAGAAGTTGTATTTTGGATGAGCCGTAAACTTTCTAAATGCGGCGTCACTCGAGAGCTGCGCAAGCAGAGGTCTGAGCTCTGTTGTTTTCAGGCGCAGCACGATTGGTTCGGCAATTTCGGGTTTACGCTTTTCAGCCTCAATCCGCATTTTAAGGGTCTTGACACTCGGCCTGATGGTTTTGGGCTCAAGAAATATTTCTTTGTTCCAGCGCGATGCGGGCGGAGTCAGGTCGGCCGAGCGGTCTTCGACAACCAGATTGGCATTTGTAGGTTCACTGGCCTGCAGGCTCTTGGTTCCGAACAGCAACAGGCTCAAACAAAACGTGGTGCATACGCGGCCAACACTGCTCACGGGCAGGCGGTTTGTCCGCACGCTCATTGCTGATGTGTTGCTTTTCCGAGAATGCTTTTGCACCCGATCCCTCAGTTGAGCATTGCAGAGCCTAAACTCGTTTGAGAGGCTCTGCTGTTCTCAGGGGGTATCGGCAGGAACGGGAAGAGGCAGGCGGCAAGATTTACACTAGGTGTTGACAGAAGTGTCAGGCTGAATCAGCGCCCATGCTTCGGCGAGGTAGCGGTCGGCCTTATTCTCCTGCGGCGCCACGGTTGGAGACTCAACGCCCTTCATGGTCAGCAGTGTGCTTGAGACGTCGATGACCGCCTCTTGGTAGGTCGACAGCTTGATGTCGGAAAGTTCGCGCATTTGCCGCATCATTTTGTACATCTGCCGCGCCGTCAGTGCGCGATCTTTCCAGCGTGCCAAAGTCTTCGGGTCAATTTTGACCGTCTCCTCCTGCTCAACGTCAGGAAGCCGATTTTTGAGCTCGCGCACTTGTTGTTGCAAAGTTTCGGCCGTTGCCCGGATTTTATCAGCTGTGGTTCGTTCGCTTTTGAGTTTTTGCAAAGTCGCACTCAGCTCGCCTTGTGCATTTCTTAATGCAGCTTTTGCGTCGGTGAGTTCCGTCTCAAGGAGCGCGGCCCGCTTTTTATCCGGCGAGTTGCTCTCAAAGTCACGGATACGCTCGATGAGCGCCTGATTCTCGGCACGGAGTTTGAATGTTTCGCCTTCGCTCCGACTGTTGAACTCCTTCAGCAGACCTTCCGAAGTGCGCAACTCAGACTTGAGCTGTTTGACTTCATCCTTCAGGTGGGAGTTGTTTTTTCGCAGCTCAACAATTTCTGCAGCGTGCTTCTGATTTTCGGTTGGTGTCTTAGGGGTGTCTGCCTTCTTTTGTGAAGAAACTCTTGCAAGCGACATTTCGGCACGTTTTGCTTGTTCGAGGGTGAGTTTTTCTTCAAGTGAGTTGACTTTGTCCTGCAGTTTGATGCGTCCGACAAAAAAGTAGAGCGCCGCGAGCGACGTGAACGCGGCCAATCCAAGAGCTGAATATACGAGAAGGTTGTCCATGAAAGTCCCCCAGACGCCATAGCTTGGCACGGCTCGGCACATTCGCCTGCTCAGATGCCGTTCTGCTGTTGCTGGGGGACCTTATATCAGTTTTGCGTGACAATAAAATCTTTGAGGCGGGCTGAAACCACAGTGCGCGGGACCCAGAACAACACCGAGAGTTGCTCTACGGGGTCGCTGGTCGGGTCGGCATGACGGAGTGCCGCCTGCAGAAGCGAGGTTGGAATCAATAGGGCGCTTGCAAATATATTCAGCCGAATGTCGACAAGGGGTTGCAGTTCTGGAAGCTGCTGCTGGCCTATCAGCAAGTGACGTCCAATTTCACGGGCGATCATGAAACGAAGATAGGGTTTCATAATGCCGGCGCGGTGGGTGATGGTTGTCACTCCGTCTGCCGTATGGACAGTTACAGCTGCCGATTGTTGTGCAGACCCTTCAACGACGCGGATTCCCGAATCGAGTATCTCCAAGACTTCAGGAAGCATGACCGGAAGAGCTCCTACGCGGGCACGGAGGAGCAGCTCTTCGGCATGCGCCACAGTGGCATCGCGCTTGAGGTCGACCAATTCGTCAAAGGACTGAACTCCGAGAAGAGTCTGAAAGCGGGCTGTGTTCTTAAAATACTCGCGCTTAAGTTCATCCAGCTGTTTAGCCGTCAGGCCCGAGAGTCCGTAACCCTTATATTCTTGCAGTGACTCTTCAACGTCGGCGCGTCCAGCGATGATGTCGAGCACGTCACGTTCTGCGACGTCAAGGTGCTGTGCGATTGCCTTCACTGTATCAAGGGACTTGATGTTCTTCTTGCCCTTCTTCCAGTGGCTGCAGTCTGCAGGATCAAACCCGAGAATTGCCCCGACATGCTGGTCGATGACCTTAACCTCAAAGGAGTGTTTGATGTTCAGCGCTTCTTTGCAGAACTTAAAGAGTTCTGCACTCTGAGGATAGCGATTCTCGTCGGTACGTTTCATGACGAAAATTCCTTTTTTCGTTTGCGCCCGTCCGCGCGACTCTTTCGGGCTGTCGACAATCTTGGTTGTGTCTCGTTCATTTAAGGAACATCTACCCCAAGATTTTGTCAAGCATTCCGCAACACCCGCGTAAAATATGGTTTTCAAGCTTGAGGTTCAAGTTTGCCGCCAAAAACTTTGACAGTTTAGGGTAGGATGCTCAAAAAAGTTTTGTTAGCCTGAAAATAGCACTGGCTCGTATCGCGCCTGCACGGGCTTTGTAACTGGAGAAGGCTATGGGCTTTCGCATAATGACCAATACATCCTCAGTGACCGGTCAACGGCATTTGAGGAACACTCGTAGGCTCTTGGACCAGAGCTTGGAGCGATTGGCTTCGGGTTACCGGATCAACAAAGCGGGTGACGATGCCGCAGGTCTGGCAATCAGCGAGAAGTTGAGGGCGAAGATTCGCGGTTTGCAAGTCGCCCAGCGAAATGCCAACGATGGTATTTCACTTGTGCAGGTGGCCGAAGGCGGTCTGAACGAAGTTCAGAACATCCTCGTGCGCATGCGTGAGTTGGGTGTGCAGGCGGCCTCGGATACTATCGGTCCGGCAGAGCGCGTGTACCTAGACAATGAGTACCAAGCGCTGAAGTCGGAAGTCGACCGTATTGCAAACGGTACGGACTTCAACGGCACCAACCTGCTCGACGGTACCGGCGGCTCTCTTGATATTCAGGTCAACACTGGCGGTGAAAACATTCTTGGTGTTGACCGCATCAGCTACGACGCTTCACGCGCAGATGCCAACACCGACAAAATCGGGATTGCGGACTTGGCTATTTCAAGCAAGGACGGCGCGCAGAAGAGCTTGGCGAAAGTGGATTCTGCCCTCGATTACATCTCGTCCTTGCGCGGTGATTTGGGTGCATTGCAGAACCGCTTGATTTCTACAATCAACAACATCGGCATCAGTGTGGAAAACCTCAGTGCGGCGAACAGCCGAATCAAGGATGTCGACATTGCTGACGAGTCTGCCGAACTGACCCGCAACAACATTCTGATGCAGGCTGGTACGAGCGTATTGTCGCAGTCGAATCAGGTTCCAAAAATGGCTTTGGAGCTCCTGCGTCAGTAATTTTTTTGATTTTCCAAATGACGGATACATGCAGTGATCCGCTGGTAGGCCTCGGGTGAACCAAGGCTCCAGCGGATTTCTATTTGTGGTTGCAGGTTGATGATTTTTCCACGCAGGGCAACCGCCTGCTGTGCTGCGGCCACGTCCTGCGGCGTGATCTGCTCGCTACACCTGAAAAGAACAAAAGGTGCCTGCGTCTTCAGAAAATACCCTGCCGATGTTTGCAGTTTTTGAAGCGCCTCACATGTTTTGCGCATGTGTTGCCAATTTGAATTGTAGTATTCGCGATCGCTCAGCGCCGCATCGCAGATTTGCAATGCCCATGGACTCGGACCCAGAGCCATTGTTTGCACCGCAGGCACGCGTCCCACAGCAAATCCGACGCGCAGTCCGGGAAGGCCGAAAAACTTGCTGAAGCTACCCAGACTGATGATGTTTTCACAGCGGGATAATGGCGCGAATGTATCAGCCGAAAACTCATTGTAGACTTTATCAATTAAAAAAACGTGCTGTGAGAAGCGTTTGGCGAGCCGGATGATTTCCTCAGCCGGGACTTCGTGTCCGGTTGGGTTGTTCGGCGAAGCCAACAGGACCAGACAGCGGGCAGGCTCTTTGTCGAGCGCCTGTTCAAATTCCTCGGCAGGGTGGGAGTACTGTTCAGCCGTTGCCTTCAGATTTGTCAGTTTTACATCGAGCTCAAGCCCCTGCATCATACGCATGTATTCGGCCCAGCCCGAGCTGGTTGTATGGACCGCCATCTGACGTCCGGCCGCCCAGCTGAGAATCTTGAATAACGCGTCTTCCGCGCCATGGTAAAGCGTCACGAGCTCAGCGGGGATGTTCAGGGCTGCAGCCAAGTTTCTGATGAACGTGTCGAGAGTTTCACGGGTCGAGTAAGTGGAAATGAGTTCGGGCGCGATTGGACCAGCGAGCAGCCGACGAACACTCGGTGAGTGCTCGTAATAGTATTCATTTCTGTGAAGTGACAGGATTTGTCCGGTCATTGTTCTTGCCGCCGCCTTTCCGAGGAAGTGCCTAACACCCTTCCTCAGAGGGAACAAGAACATCGGATTTCAGGACTAAAATGGCTATTGCCTGGGCTTTTTGAGTCAGGCCGCGCGCAGGTCCTCACTCTGAGACAAAGTACCCATCAGACGCTGTGCGGCTTTGTCGTGCGGGTCGGATTCAAGGATCTGGTTCATGATGGAACGAGCTCCATCAAAATAACCGGTGAGATACAGGCGGATGCCCTGTGAAAAAAGCTCCGCTGATCGCTGCTTGGCGGCTCTGCGCAGGTCAGAGTCTCCGCCGAAAAACTCGTAGACATCGACCGTTGCGGTTTTGCTTCTGTTCCAAACTCTGTCGAGCGGGCGGACCGCGTCAGGCAAAGTGTTTGAATTCGGAGATTTCACGAGGCTGTTGACATAGTCTTGGCTCAGCAGTGTTGTTGCCGAGTAGTCTGTTGCAACTTCGGCCAGTGTTGCCGCGATTCCCTGAACGTCGAACGTGATCCACGGACGGAATTGTCCAGAGTTCTCCGTGAATCTTAAGAAGAACTGTGTGCTGTGAGCTCCGAATCCGATTTCATGGGTTGGCAGTCCCAGACTCTGACGGTGCTGGTTCCAATTGCGTATAGCGACTTGTGTAATCTCGATCCAGCGCAGGGCGGCCGCGTTCTGCTCGCGAAATAGAATGGTCCAGCGGCTGCCTTCCTGATTGAAAATGTAGCCGCCGAAATCGCTGACACCCTTGGCAAAGAGTTCGTTCAACTCGAGGGTCAGCGGGCGATCGGCCGTGTCATCACTTTCGCGAGTTTTGATGTTCGACCTGACGACCACGCAAACTGCTGTTCCGTTGCAACTGAACTCCTGCTGGCTGTCGATGGATCCCAGAGTGTTGATTGAAAACAGCCGCATCAGGTCGCGTGGTACAAATTTTTGTGCCGAGTTGACCTCACTTTCGAGAAGTCCGCCGCGGATGATCGTGTCCAGGTGTTGCGACAAGGCTGTTGTCAGCGCCTCGATGATGCGCTCACCCATCGCAGTGGTCTCTGTGCGCTTGCGTGCACGAGCTGCCAGCCAGCCGAACGATTGGTGCGGGCCTTTGACGTTGGCTTCGACGACAACCTCAAATTGGGCTGCCTCTTCATCACTGAGCGGAGCGGGTTTTTGTTCGGAGAACGTCGGTGTTTCAAAGCCGAGTTTGGGCAACTCGCGGTTGCAGAAATTGACCACCAGACTGATCGCCTGAACGCGATGCCTGAACGTTCCGAGTTGCGAGAGCAATTTTACAAGCGTCTCTTGTTGATTGACGTAGTCCTTCTGGAGCTGGACATCAGCTGGTGTCAGCTGCGGCGTTGAGTACATGAGGACGCACGCCATGCCGACCGGTAAAATGACAGAACTCCATTGGAACATGAATCCGTCTCCGCGAGACGCAAACATCATCCAAACTGCACACAGGGCGGCTACTGCAAAGCTGGCGCAAAGTCCCCAAAGCTGCTCTCGCCAGCGCTGAGATTTCTCGATGTGGGAAAAAATCCTGATCGTGTTGGCAAGCTTTGTATTCCAGTCCGTCGAGCTCAGAGCAAAATACGTTAATCCGGTAAAGACGGCACCACTGAGTACAATCAAAGAATCAACAGCCCGCAGGTACATGACCGCCGACGGGCTTCCCGATGGAAATGCGTATGCAACCACGAGTGCCAACACCGAGGTTACCGCCCAAATCGCATTGTAGCGATCTTTAGGCATGCTGCGGTTCATCCACATCACTGCTAAAAAGTTTGCCAGAGCCGCAGCCATCCAGCCACTGAAAAACAGCGCAAGTGCGTAACTGTTCTTCACGCTGATAAACGGCAACAATACTGGCTCGGCGAGAAATGTGTCGGCGGCGAACAGTGACCATGCGGCGCGTGCCGTGAGAAACTGTGCAAAAGTCGCGTAGAGAAGCGGCGCGCCCACCCAAAACGTGATTGCCAGTGCGAAGAGCGGTGCTAAAACAGTGAAGGCAAGTTCAAAGAGAATTCCACTTTGGAAAAAATCTTTTTGTGCAAAAATTTTGTGTGCGTTCCCGAGTGCGACAACCAGCGGTGGAAATGTCTGCGGTCCGAATTGACCATTTTTGGCGATGTGTGAGTCAAACTGAATCCACGTTTTGTCGCCAGCGGTGAGCTTATTTAGTGGGACAGTAACATCTTCGTTGCGGCATGAGTTTTCAGCGCATACGGGTTGTCCGGTGAGGGCAATGACGGGTTTTTCTTTGGGCCATTTTTCGCTGAGTTCTTTGCTCTCGGTCTCGCTGATTCGGTGGCTGAGCTTGACGTGTGTCGGTCGCAGCGAAAACGACGAGTCATCGACGTAACGGCCACGTCCGAGCGGCAATTTTTCTGCTGCAACCTCGTATTTTCCATTCGGCAATTTTTTAAGGACCCTTTTGCATTGGCCGTTCTGGCACGAGAAATATTCTGCAACCCAGTCGGTCAGCTGCAGATGGGTGATGCCCGACTTATTG
>JBEDKY010000322.1:0-6245 GCA_041171905.1 Pseudomonadota bacterium | reverse complement strand
CCGCTACCCTGTCGAGGGCAAGCCCGGCGAGTTCTTGATTGTCGCCACGACGCGTCCCGAAACTTTGTTCGGCGACTTGGCAGTTGCCGTGCATCCGGATGATGAGCGTTACGCTTCGCTGATTGGGCAAAAGGTGATCGTGCCTGTTTGCAACCGCGCCATTCCGGTGATTGCCGACACCTACGTCGAAAAAGATTTCGGAACCGGCGTTGTAAAAATCACTCCCGCACATGACATGAACGACTTTGCAGTCGGCGAGCGGCATAAACTCGGGCTGCTCAACGTGATGAATCCTGATGCGACGATGAACGACAAAGCACCGCAGGCTTATCAGGGGCTGGACCGCTTTGTTGCGCGCAAAAAGCTTGTCGCCGAGCTCGAGTCGGCAGGGCTTCTCGAGAAAATCACTCCGCACAAAATGGTGGTCGGCATTTCCGAGCGCGGCGGAGTTCCGATTGAGTACTACCTGAGCGAGCAGTGGTACATAAAAATGGACAAGCTCGCAGAAATTGCGCTTAACGCGACCCGTGGCGGACAGCTCAAACTGCATCCTCCGCACATGGAAAAAATCTGGGAGTATTGGCTGACGAACATCAAGGACTGGTGCATCTCGCGGCAACTGTGGTGGGGGCATCAGATGCCCATGTACACATGCCAGTCCTGCGGACACGTCACCTGTGCAGAAGAGCATCCGGCGTCCTGTGAAAAATGCGGCCACGCAAAACTCACACAAGATTCCGACTGCCTTGATACGTGGGCAAGCAGTTGGTTGTGGCCCTTCGGAGTCCACAACTGGGCCGATCCGACTGAAGAGCAAAAGAAAGATTTGCAGTATTTCTATCCGACCGACATCATCGTCACAGGTCCGGACATCATCTTCTTCTGGATCGCCCGCATGATTATGGCCGGCGGCTACTTTACCGATCAGACTGCCTTCAAGGATGTCTATTTTACGCCCATCATCCGCGACACAAAAGGTCGGAAGATGAGTAAGTCACTCGGCAACAGTCCCGACGTCAATGCGCTCATTGCAAAATACGGAACAGATGCATTGCGCTTCAGCGTCATCAATCAGGTCGTTCTGGGGCAGGATATTTTCTGGTCCGACGACGCCTGCGAGCTGGGCCGGACCTTTGCAAACAAGATATGGAATGCCACACGCTTTCTTCTCATGAACGCCGAGAAGCATGGTGTGGATTCTGCCGGTGTGAGTTTCGATCAACTCAATCGCCGGCCGGACGACACACTCCTCGGTTGGATGACCTCAGAATTTTTTGCTGTTGTGCAAAAGGCTCACGACAGCATCGGTAAGCTTGAATTCGCTCAGTACACATCATCTCTCTATGAGTACGTCTGGATGGTGTATTGCGACTGGTTTGTTGAGTTGTGCAAGCCCCGCTTTGCCGATCCGGCAACGCTCTCTGATGCGCAAAAGCAGCTTGCGTGCGAGACAATCCGCACCGCTCTGCAACTGCTGGATGGTGTGCTGCGTCTTTTGCATCCGGTCATGCCTTTCGTGACCGAGCAAATTTGGCAGAACTTGGGTGATCACGCAGGCAAGACCGTCGGTCAGGCGGCACTTCCTCGACCACGCGAAGACATGCTTGATCCGCAGGCAATTGCCGCCATGCGCGAAGTTCAGTCAGTGGTTGGTGCCGTGCGCGCCGTACGCGGTCAGTTTTCCATTCATCCGGCGGCCGACCTCAAGGTCACCGTCAATACATCCAAAGACAGATTTGGTCTGATGGTTCCGCAAATGGAATTCCTTGCGCGCGCTGCCTTCAGCTTTTCGTCGCAGCGTCCGGCACTCTGCGGTACCGCGCTGGCCGGTGGAATCGAGGTTTTCGTTGATCTGGCCGGCTTTGTTGACCCCGCCGCAGAACGCGACCGGCTCGGCAAAAAAATCCAGAAAGTCGAGCAGACCTTGGAAGGAATCCGCAAGCGTCTCTCGAATGAGGAGTTCGTTAAATCCGCACCTGCAAACATTGTTGCGGGTGCGCGCGAACAGCTTGCGGCAAATGAAAACGAACTCGCAGTTCTGCAGGCGAGTCTGAAGTCACTCGGCTGAGCAACGGAGCTGATCATGAAAAATTTGTTCTGGCTTGATATGGAAATGACCGGCTTGGAGCCACAGCAGCACCGGATTCTCGAGGTTGCTGTCATTGTCACAGATTGGTCGTTTCGCCCGCTGAAGACTTTTTCCACGGCAGTTTTTCAACCCCCTGAGGAACTTGCAAAGATGGATGACTGGTGCGTCAAGACCCATACGGGGAGTGGTTTGCTCGGGCGTGTTCCCGAAGGCATGCGCGAGACTGAGCTTGACAGCGCTCTGACCGCACTTGCAGGTGAGTTCTTCACTGGCGATGAGAGAGTCGTTCTGTGCGGCAATTCGATTGGTCAGGACAGAAAATTTGTCGACCTTTATCTGCCGAAATTTTCTGCCAAGCTTCACTACCGAATGTTGGATGTGTCATCCTTCAAAATCGTTTTTGAGAATGCCTTCAATCAAAAGTTTAAAAAGAAAAACCGTCATGAAGCGCTTGGCGACATTGAGGAGTCCATTGCGGAACTGCAATATTATTTCTCGTTCCTGGACCGCACCAAACTCGGGGTTGCACCATGAGTGCCGAACTTCTTGCATTGTGGGACACCGACACCACACCAGACCCGCGGGCTCAAACGGCAAAACTAATCCGCGAGCTGGTCCGCGCAGCTTCGCATGACGAGGCCCTGCAAAAAATCTCGCAATTGGATGTTCTCGACCTTGCGGTTGACCCTTGGATGAAGCGGAGTTGGCCACTGGATTTGAATGTTCTCCAGCTTCTGCCAGCTGTCAGGGGTATCAAACTCAACGGCAGCGCGGTATTGAGCCTGGAGCCGCTCAAGAGTCTAACAGGACTGCGGACACTGCATCTCGATGAACTCGATTTGGAAAATGCCGACTGGTTGTCTGCGTTGAGCTTCCTTGAAGTGGTCTCGTTGCGCAGAAACAAGTTGCGCGACGTTGGATTTTTTGCGGGATTGCCAAACATCCGCGAGGTGAACGTCGCTGAAAACAGTCTGACGACACTCAGCCCTTTTTCGCAGCTGGAAAAACTCCGTTTGCTCGATGCCTCGCAGAATATGGTGGCCGATTTGGCGCCGCTGTCAAAGCGCAGAAGCCTGCGGGTACTGCGTCTGCGCCGCAATGCGCTGACAAGCCTTGAGGGGCTCGAGGATTTGCGCGACATCGATGAGCTTGATGTGCGCGACAACCGGATTATGTCGCTCAAACCGATTAAAGAAATGTCACTGCTCAATACTCTCGGTATTGCCGGAAACCCGCTGACAGATGATGATGTTGACACTGTGCGCAGGTCGATCCGGTTGTTGTAAGAAGCATTTTGAAGATTGAATCAAAAGGCGGAAAAATGCGTTTCCTTGGGGTCTGAGAGTATGCAGGTCATCGAAGTTGAGCTTTCCAAGCTTTTGTCGAGAGAGCGTCTTTCGAGCAAGAGTTTTTCCTTGCACGAATTTGTTCTGCATAAAAAATCGCTGGACGTGGATCGACAGATTGCGGAAATCTGCCAGTTGGTGCCACTTCACCAGTTGACTATCGAGGATTGCGTGAAGGGCAACCAGCGCGCAAAACTTGAAAAGTTTCCGACGTACCTGTTTTTTGTCATTCATCATTTCGAAGATAGCTCGACAGGGATCAGCGAAATTCACGTCGTGATCACCGAGTCGTCATTGCTTTTGATTGCCGACAACTCTCCGCCTGACGGATTCAAAAACTGGAATGAATATTTGAATCTCAGCTCTGAATCGACGCTGTCCGAGGTGGTGCACAACATATTTGACCGCTGCGTGGACAGCGCCGAGCGGCGTGTTGCCGTGCTGGAAGATATGGTCGGACGCGCTGAGCTGCTGATTGTCGAAGAGAAGTTCGATCCCAAAATGATTCTTAAGCTTAAACAACAGTCATTGCGGTTTCAGCGTGCTGTATCGGGCACTCTTGCAGTTGTGCGCGAATTTACTGCTGTGGCAGAGCTTTCTAATGAGCAGATGCTCTGGTTCCGCAATATTTTGGATCACCAAGAGCGGCTGGGCCGCGAAATGGGGTTTCTGCACAGCGAAATGATCGCGCTGTTTGATGTTTTTTGGGGTGCATCGGGTTATGCAGCCAATGAGCAAATCAAACGCCTGACGATCATGGCAACTATCGGTGTGCCGCTCGCATTTTGGACAAGTTTCTTCGGCATGAATTTTGAAGTTTTACCATTCAAGGAGCCTTGGCTGTTTGCCTTGGCTGTTGCGCTCATGATTTGCAGTGTCAGTGGAATCTTCTTCTATCTGAAACGCTCGGGACTCTTTCGTGTTCAAAGGGCCCGACCGGCGAAAATCTATTCCGAGTTGCAGGATAAAAGACTTCCAATCTGATCATTTCCGGCAGGGGGACTCACTTGTCATCCAAGCGGCATGCCGAGCCGTCATACGCGTTGGTGAAATGAACCCGTGCTGCCTTCGATTGTGAAAAGTAGAGATCCCAGCTGCCTTTTGGAAGTTTGACCGAGTCGACCACAACTTTTTCATAGTAACCCCTGGGATTATCACACTGGTGGTCGGGATAAGGCAGCCAATCAGGACCACTGCTCCCGATTGAAATTTCTGCCTTTCCGATCGAAGCATTTTCGTTCCGGCTCAAGGTCATTGTTGTGATCGATGGAGTCGGTGGATTCCTGCATCCGACAATCTGCACCCATTTCTTAATGACCAGCAGATCGCCTTCACACTCGACAAACGGATCGTTCACGGCAAAAGCATAATTGCTGGCCAACAGTGTGAACGACAACATCGCAGATTTCGCATGTACCTTCATTTTTCAGTATTCCTCTCGATTGGAGGCCATCATCGGCCTCGTCTGTCGCTCTAAAGGATTAAATTCAGGGATTAAAGTGTATTTATCAAGATATCGCTTTATGATACTCTATGTATCGTATGATGAGCTATTAAGAGGGATTCATGAGCTTCAGCAAAGTTGTCATGCAAAGAGTCAAAGAACAAATTGTTGCGCGGGGGCTGACACAAGAACGATTCGCCCATGAACTCGGTGTGAGTTTGCCGACTTTGAAGAGGTGGCTTGTGGGTCAGGGTGTGAGCTTGGAAGACCTCAAGACAATTCTCGACCATCTTGGGATGAGCTTGACGGAAATTGCCTCTCTGGCAGAACAGCCTTCGACAGCCTATTTCTCATACACTGCTGAGCAGGAAGATTTTTTGTCCGACAATCCCGATGCTCTGGCATTCTTTGACTATTTGCTGCGTGGCTTTACTCCGCGAAAAATTGGAAGACAGTTTGGCTTGCCGGCGCATCGCATTCAAAAGTATCTGAGTTTGCTTGAAAAGGCAGGACTCATTGACTGGCTTCCGCGCGACCGCTGCTCATTGAGGGTCGCAGGTGAGCCGTGTTGGTCAAAGGATGGTCCTCTGGTGCGTCGTTTTCGCAACGAGATTAAAGAGACTTTTTTGAAGCAGGAAAAGTCAAGAATAGATTTGTTCGCAATCCATCATTTGTTGCCTTCTGATGCCGAACGCGTCGAACGCAAGACGCTCGAACTCATCGATGTGATCCGCCAGAGTGAGTCGAAGGCGAAAGTGCAGAATGAACAAACGGTGTCTGTCGGCGTTTCGTTGCAGATAAAAGACTATCGTTGGCCACTTGAAAAATATCTGTCCAAAAGAAGCGCAAGATGAGCGATTGTTTCTGTTCAATAGCTATTTGGAGTGATTCACTTTTAGGTAAACTATGTTAGCCTTATAACAAGGGATCACTCAATTTGCAGTCTGGTCCTTTTTCGGTTTCAACCGTCATAGAAACCTTTCTGACCTTGTATTTAGAAGGAATCGAGACGGCAATTTCACGGCCAACATTTTCTGTATCAGCGCCACAGTCTTCTCCCTCCACCGATTCAATCAATTTGATTTGGATATCCGTTCGCTCTTTGGTTGCAGAAGTTGATTCAATGCTGTCGATTCGGATCCCACAACAAGAGCTACCCCATGAACTGTGGACAAGAATCAGGGATGACTTTTTGAAATCAAACTGAGGCAATGATCCTTTTGAGTCGTAAAAATTAAACACCTTTTTCAGTTCTTCGCTGTTTGTCACAAGGTGCCACTTTGGCTTTCGCTCGGTTTTTTCGCTCCAACCTTCGCTAAAGCTATGTTTAACAGTCTCGAATGGTATTTCTCTCGGATTTTTGATT
>JBEDKY010000321.1:0-7738 GCA_041171905.1 Pseudomonadota bacterium | reverse complement strand
TGACGAAGAAGCCCTCACCCTGAATGGCCATGTCGGTAATACCGCCCGAGTGGGACAACGCGCCCTGAGTGAAGTTGGTCGTAATACTTCGCAGACGCGCACCACGACCCAGCTGTGAGTGCTCGTTCAGGTTAATCGCCAGCAAGTCTTCGAATTCCGCACGGTCGGCTTTGAACGCGCGGGTATTCGAGTTGGCGATATTGTTGGATATCACACCCATGGCGTCGGTATTGACCGTGAGACCGGACACACCACTAAACAGCGCATAGTGAATAGCCATTTATGAACTCCTCCATCGTTCTGATGCGTTTTCAGACCGCTTTTTTGGACTCTGATTTCACGTTTTTGTTTTCTTTAGCAGGTGCGTCCGCCTTGTTTTCGGCCTTCACATCCGGCTGATTTTTCGTGTTGGATTCAGGCTTCACCTGAGCACCTTGCTTTGTTTGGGCTTCCTGCTTCAATTGAGAATCCTGTTTTGCAGCCGAGTCTTGTTTGCTAGCTGCATCTCGGTTCTCTTTGCGTTCAGGTCTTACTGCGGGCTCAGGTCTTGTCCGCATCTCGGCCGGCGGGGTGTCAGGTCGGATCGCGAGAATGTCCTTTGCCTCTACTGAGCCGCTACCTGTTTCAAGCTTTCCACCGGCGGACAGGTCGGTGATTGCATCCACCTTGGTGATGAAGCTTGTTTTCGCCTTCATCTCTTTGCCGTCAAGTGTCGAAGCTTGAACCTCAAAGGTGTATTGGCCGGGCTTTGCGCTCATTCCACCGTCGGTTTTTCCATCCCATTCAACGGTATGGCGGCCTGCATCTTTCTCCCCCATCCCAATAGTGCGTACAACTGTTCCGGTGTCATCTTTAATCTGCACGCTCACGCTACCTGCAGGAGTTGGAAGCTCAATGGAACCTTTGCTGACTTGTTGATCGGTTCCGACCTTGAGTTTTGAACCGTTCACTTCAATCAGCTTGCCCAAATAGGGTGTCAGCTTGTCTACGTTTGCCTGCGCAGTCTGGTTGGACATGTCGGTCAATGACTTATTCACGTTGATGAGCTGCTCGACGGTATTGAATTGCGCGAGCTGAGTGGCCATCTCGTGGTTTTCCATCGGCTTGGTCGGATCCTGATATTTGAGCTGAGTCACCATCAGGTTGAGGTAGTCGTCTTTGTCCAGCTTGTTCTTGAGCTTGTCTTGTTTGCGTCCGGAAACACGCTCGAGCATTTCACGAAATTCCTTGTCGTTTTTGCTCTCGCCGATCTTAAGTTCACCGCCCTCGCCGAGGGCCCTCTTGTCTTCTTCAAGTTGGGCTGCAATTGACGCGTTCGACTCGCCGACGACTTTGTCAAAGTTGAAACTTTCTTTGACACCGGCGCGCGCTTTCTTTGCTTCCTCGAAAGCTGGATTGGAATCCACTTGCGGGGCAACATAAGGACCGCTTTTGTTGGTTACGCTCAGCATGCAATTCCCTCTTCAGTAAACACTCAGTTCAAACCTACTGTGTTTCAGGCCGATACCTTGAGAGATCCGTTTGCAGCGCGTTGCACATTTGTCTGCGAGTCATTTTTGCCGGAGTAATTTTTGCGCGCATTGCCTGTCACCGGAGCGGGATTGTTCAGCGGAGTTCGGGGTGCTTCAAAAAAGCGCTCTCCTCCCGAAGAATTCTGCTGTTGAAATCCGCCCTGACCCTGCGAGAAGGAAGAGAGGTTCTGCTGTTGTTGCTGTTGTTGATTGTTTCGTGAGTTGTCACTCTGAGATGAATTCTGCGAACTGGAATCACCGAGGCGTGTATCAGTTGCGAAGTGCACGCCATCGAGCACGACCTTGTGCTTCTCGAGGCCATTCTTGAGCTCTTCGCTCTGTTTCTCGAGCTCATTTTTGATACGGTCACTGTTGGCGATGAGCTCAACGCTGACCCTGTTGTTGTCTGTCATGTTTATGCGCAGTTCAACAACTCCCAATTGGCTGTCCTTAATTTGCACCTTCGCCATTCCACCGCCCTTGGCGGCGAGTTCAGAGGCGATGCTTTGTGCACGCAATGCTGCCGAACGTGCCATTTCACGTGTTCTTTCGGACTCGCGTGCACGTGCCTCGTTCTTTTGTTCCGCTACGGTTTCGTCAAAGCGGCCCTTCACTCCCTCATTGCGTGACGATCCGGCTGTCACTCCGCCGACTGAGCCATTGTCGCCGCGTGCCGAGCTTTGTGAATTGTTGTTCTGGCTCTGTTGTTGGCCGTTATTTTCACCTGTCAGTTTTGCAAGACTGTGAAGACCCGCGACTGCGTCCTGTGGGGCTGCATTTGCGGACTGGCCAGCTTGATTATTTGCCGTTGTTGCATTCTCAAGCCTGTTTGAGAGAGGTGAATTTGCAGATAAGCCATTTGTCTGTGCGCTGCTGTTCTGATTGAAATTCTGCATCGATTGTCCGCCTGAAAGAGCGTCAACCATAGCTTTTTGATCGGGGGAGAGGTCTTTATACGAGAGCCACTGCGGCTGATTGTTGGCGGCGGCCTCACGCATCTGCAATTGTTTCAACGCAGCCGCTGACTGCAAATCCTGTGCCTGCAGCTGGTCAAAATGATCAAGTTTCAGCTGTGACATTTGTTCAAGTCTGTCCAAGCCGATTCTCTCGAGTGCCATCTCCTGCTGAGTCTGTCGTGAGACAAGATCACGCAGAGCCAAATCATTCTGGCTCCATTCCTGTTCTGCGAGCTGTTTGATCATGGCGCGAGTCTGGAGTTCGTCGGCAGCGCTTCCGCTCATGACTTTTGCGCCATTGCCTGTCGAATTCTCCGCAAGATTGAATTCCACCTTGACGTCGTCAAACTTTGACGAAAGCTCGGATAGCCGATCCGTTCCCAACTGGGCGGGGTCCGGATTGCCGTTCTTTTGCATTGTGCTCAGGTTTTCGATTTTGCTGTCGAGGTTCTTCATGACGTCTGCAAGCGACTTGGGTGCCTGTTCGACTGCAGCGGTGTTTGTGCGCAGTTGTCCCAAAACGTTTGTCGGCACTTGTTCCGTCTTGTTTGTGGTGTCGGTCTGTACTGTGAGACGGTTGACGTCGGCGGCGGCGTTGTTTTGGACAGCCGCCGTTTTGTCAGACAGCAGATTGCTTCCAACTGTTTTTTGAGCAGTCAGCAGTTGCGAGAGTGCTTGTTCAGTGTCTGCCTGCGGAGCTTCCTTTTTTTCTTTTACTTTGACTGATTTTCGCGCCGATGAAGAATCATTTTTTGTTTTTTTCTGCGTAAAATCTTGTCCGCGCTCGGAATCCTCCGCTTTCTTCGTATCGTCTTGCTCTGGTTTCTTCTGAGTCTGAAGCTCGGGCTTGTCGAGTTTGCTCATCTCGAGAAGCTGGCTAAACGAATTCGCACCGGCCAAATTGGCATTGCCAAGCATGGCCGAATTCGAGTCGGCAAACAGTGCTGAGGAACCAGCAAGGCCCTCGCCACCGTCCGTCAGACCGCCCAGACGGTCACGAGCTTTGCCCTCGTCCTGCGCGCTGCGCGCATTCGCCACATTGTTCACTTGTGTGAGTCTGGATTGATTGATCATGACAGGCCTCCTGAGTCTTTTCTCGGAGTGTAGACGAAGTGTTTTGTGCACTTGAGTGTCGCATTTGCAGTATGAAACGCCTTTTTTTCGCTGCAGACTTTTCAAAGTGCAGAAAAATTGCGCAGCAGAAATTGTCTCGAGCTCGTTTGGTTAAAACGTAATCGAGGAAGAATTCTTATAAAGTCTCGGTTGTTTGTGTGAATGTCTTTCCGCGTGGGGCTGATAAAAGATTCACCGTCAATTGACTAGCTGGCCACAGACTCCTACACTCCGGTGCATTCTCACACGGAAAAGCATCTGCTTGCGGTCGTCTGCACAGGGATTGTGCTCGGATTCCCGCAAAAGACGCGACAAGGATAGCGCGTTTTTGAACCGTGTGGGGTTTCCGAAGGGAGTCGGTATGAGAATGTCTGCACGTTCACTAGCGTCTGTTCTTGGCGTTATCGCAGTCTCCTCGCTTGGGCTTTTGGGTCAGGCCGAGGGAAGCCGCGCATCAAAACAAATCGCTTTCACAGAAGACGGCTACCCCTATATCCGCGGCGAATATCTCGTCAAAGTTCGCTCTAGTGCAGCACTCGAGCGCCTCCTTGAAGATCAATATGAAAGTGTTGGCGCTGTTGCGCGCAAAGTTCCTTTAATGGAAGCGCGCGATTCTGGCCTCTGGTACAAAGTTCGTGTCGCCGACGACTACAAGCTTCGTGAGGCAATCCTCTCGGCCCGCGAAAATGCCGACGTCGTTTATGCAGAGCCGAACTATCTTTATTACACGCTGTCTGCCAACGAAAAGAATATGCCCACGCCTCCGTCACGCGGCAAAGCCGGTCCAGACTACAGCCCGGTACCTTCGCTTCCGAATCCGCCCGTTGTGGACCCGGACCTGGCGCGTATGTACGGCCTAAGTAAAATCGGCGCTCAGCAGGCATGGCAGGTCACGAGCGGCAGCACGAAGGTTCTGCTCGCCAACATTGACACTGGAATCGACTACAATCACGAAGACTTGATCAACAACCTCTGGCGTAACCCATCAGAAATTCCCGCTGACGGCGTCGACAACGACGGCAACGGTTACATTGATGACATCGTTGGTTGGGACTTCCGCGACAAAGACGCACGTCCTTTCGACGACAACTCACACGGCAGCCACACTGCTGGCACCATCGCTGCGACAGGTGGAAACGGCGTTGGAATTTCCGGCGTAGCTCAGCAGGCCAGTATCATGGGCCTCCGCTTCCTCGGCGGCTCAGAAGGTTCAGGCTCACTTGAAGACGCGATCAAGGCGATCGAGTACGCCACCAACAACGGCGCATCGATCATGTCCAACAGCTGGGGTGGCGGTGGCTATTCGCAAGCTATGTTTGATGCGATTTCACGCGCCAACGACAAGGGTATTCTGTTTGTGGCTGCAGCCGGAAACTCTGGCAGCGACAACGACAAGAAGGCTCAGTATCCTGCGAACTACAAATTGCCGAACGTTCTCACGATTGCTGCAACGGACTCCGCGGACAAGCTTGCGTCGTTCAGCTGCTATGGTGCTACGACGGTTCACATTGCAGCGCCGGGAGTGAAAATCCTCAGCACGGTTCCGGGCAACAAGTACAACAGCCTGAGTGGAACATCGATGGCAACTCCTCATGTTTCTGGTGCGGCTGTCCTGCTCAAGGCTGCCTATCCAAACATGAAGGCAAAAGAGCTGAAGGCTGTTCTCATGGAGTCTGTTGAGAAATTGCCAAATCTTGAGGGCAAAGTTCAAACAGGCGGTCGTTTGAATATTTCGAAAGCCTTTGCAGTTGCCAAATCGCAATTTGGTGAGCCAGTTGCTGGGAACTGATTTCCCAGTTTGGGAATCCATTTCCCACCGATCCCGCTGACAGCTGTGGGCAAGCGTTTTACCGTTGCCTGCTTGTAATGCCAAATACAATCATCGGAGCAGTCCCAAAAGGAGGCTCCGATGTTTTTTTCGTGCCTTGGTTTACGTCAGCGGAAGTTTTGCTCTGCTATTGTTTCTCACCTGCTGGTGTTTCTGTGGGCGTTTCCCGCAGCGGCCGATACCGGAGTTCGCACGCACAATGACCGAGGCCAATTCATTGCAAATGAATTCTTAATTAAGGCCCGTTCTGTTGAGGCAGTGCGCACATTGAGTCTGGAATTTTCACTCAGCTTCAATGCGCAGCCTATTTTACAAACAGCGGACGGACAGTGGTACAAGGTCACTGACGAAGGTGCGTCAGCAAACTTCGACGAATTGCGTGCCTTCATTTATTCAAATCACTTTCTCAGCGAGAACGTCCTGAATGTGGAGCGTCAATTGCTTTGGCATTCATTGAACTCCGTGGCGGATCCAAAACCAGAAGTTCCTCCGCGGCTGCCGCGCAGGAAGCGCACAGATCCGTTGATGAACAAAGTCTATGGTGTGCAGAAGATTCAGTCGCTCGCTGCATGGACCAAGTCTGCAGGAAGTGAAAATGTTATCGTCGCTGATATCGATACCGGTATCGATTACAACCATCCCGATTTGATCAACAACATGTGGCGTAACGTCAAAGAGATTGCCGACGACGGACGCGACAACGACGGCAACGGCTATACCGACGATGTTCTCGGTTGGGATTTCACGAACAAGGAATCCCTTCCTTGGGATGACAATGGGCACGGCACTCACACGTCGGGCAGTATTGCGGCGACGGGCGGAAACGGAATTGGAATTTCGGGAGTCGCACAGCGCGCTTCGCTGATGGCGCTAAAATTCCTTGACGGAGAGGGCTCCGGAACAACCGAAGATGCTATTCTCGCCATCCGCTATGCGATTAACAATGGAGCTTCAATACTCTCCAACAGCTGGGGAGGCGACGAATATTCCAAGGCGCTTGAGGATGCTATTTCAGAAGCTGCCGCGCGCAATGTGTTGTTCGTTGCAGCCGCCGGAAACGATGGCACCAACAACGACACTCTTCCCATGTATCCGGCGGCGTACAATCTTCCCAACGTGATTGCCGTCGCTGCGTCAGACTCACAAGACAAGCTGGCTGACTTCAGTAATTATGGTGTCAATTCTGTTCATCTCGCAGCACCGGGCGATTATATTTACAGCACACTTCCGGAAGGGAAATACGGTGTCAACAGCGGCACTTCGATGGCGTGCCCACACGTCGCTGGCGCTGCAGCGCTTCTGAAAGCCTACAGGCCGGGGCTGTCTGCGATCGACATTAAAAGAATATTATTGCAGTCGGTGGACAAGGTGCCGGATTACGCAGATAAGATTGCCAGCGGCGGACGGCTGAATGTCGACCGCGCATTGTCAATCGTCGCAGCGGAGACGACACCAGAGGCTCACTGATTTTATGCAGGAAACCGAGGTTCACGGCCGCATCCGTTGGAGCAGCCTGCGAACTTTTTTCAATTCGGCACTCAGCCAAAGAGCCCCGCTCGTCGCGGGGCTCTTCGCTCTGTCGGTTGCGTCATTGTGTTGGTCTATTGTCACCGTTCTAGGCGGTCGTCTCGCCGACCGTATCCTCGAAGTCGACGGTGCTCAGAAGCTCATCCATTCAGACACAGGCATTGCGACATACTTTGCGGCTCTCATCAGTTGTCTGTACATCATGTACCTCGGCAACCGGTTTGGCCGCATGTATATCAACGAGACATTAATCAGGGCTCTTACCGAACTTCACGAACGGGCCGTGGCGGCGGTTCTTTCCTCGCCGATGACGTTTTTCAATCAAACTCCAAGCGGTCGAATCATCTCTCGCTTTTCAAATGACTTTCAGAATGCATCGCAGTCACTGGATCGCACGATGGCGACGTTTATCTATTCAGTGCTTGCGATAGTTTTTAGTTCCATATCGATCCTTTATTCCCATCCGCTGGTGTTTTTCATCTCGATTCCGTTTGTCGCCGGTATATATTTCGCCAGCCGGTTCTTTGGTCAGCGTGCGCGCGAGCGGCAGCGTGCCGCCAGCCGCGCAAACGCAGCCGTACTGGCTCATCTCAACGAGATCGGTTCGCTGGGAGTCGCCGTGAGGGCGTTGTCGCTACAAGAAAGAATGACACGCCGGATGGACAAGCTTCTCGGCGAATCTGCACTGCTGACACTTTCTACCGCGCAGCTGAGCAGTCACAGAACCTTCGTTCAGTCTTTTTTGGCACTCATCGTGATTGCCCTCGCGCTCTTGGCATCGGCATGGGCACACAGCCGCGGAC
>JBEDKY010000320.1:0-7607 GCA_041171905.1 Pseudomonadota bacterium | reverse complement strand
ATTATGAACAAGGCTGTTGTCAGCAAAAAGAAGCGTGTAAAACGCAATGTTCCAGTAGGGATCGCTACGATCAACGCGAGTTTCAACAACACCATCGTCACATTTGCTGACGTCAACGGTGATGTGGTGACTTGGTCTAGTTCGGGAAGCAAGGGATTTAAGGGCTCACGCCGCAGCACCCCTTTTGCAGCCCAGATGGCTGCTGAAGACGCAGCTCGCAAGGCAATGGAGAGCGGTATGCGCTCCTGCTCGGTTGTGGTGACCGGTCCAGGTTCGGGTCGCGAGTCTGCGATTCGTGCGATTTCAGCAACAGGTATGAAGGTCACGCTCATCAAGGATGAAACACCCATTCCACACAATGGTTGCCGTCCTCCGAAGCGTCGTCGCGTCTAATTGAATTGGAGATTTAACCGTGGCTCGTTATATTGGTCCAAGCTGTAGAATGTGTCGTCGGGAGGGCGTTAAGCTCTATCTGAAAGGCGACCGCTGCTATACAGACAAGTGCGCTGTTGATAAACGCAAGTCTGCTCCGGGTCAGCACGGAGCTCGTCGTAGCAAGTTGTCGGACTACGGCAATCAGCTTCGCGAGAAGCAGAAGCTTCGTCGTGTATATGGAATTCTTGAAAAGCAATTCCGTGGTTTGTTTGAAAAAGCGTCCGCTAGAAAAGGTAAGACTGGTGAGCTTCTGCTCCAGGGTCTTGAGTTGAGACTTGACTCTGTTGTGTATCGTTTGGGCCTCGCTTCGAGCCGCAACGCTGCGCGCCAGATCGTCCGTCACAACCACGTTTTGGTGAACGGCAAGCGTCTGAATATCCCGTCGGCTATTTTGAAGGTCGGCGACAAGGTGACTTTGGTTGAAGGAAGCCGTAACATGGCGCCCGTGTTGGCGTCGCTCGAGGCTACCAAGCGTGAGGGCCATGGTGCTCCTGCATGGTTGAAGTGGGACAATTCCAGCTTCACTGGCGAGATTCTCGCTAAGCCCGCCCGCGAAGACATTTCGGTGCCAGCGCGCGAGCAGATGGTTGTCGAGCTTTACTCGAAGTAACAATGAATGCGCAGGAAAGCGCATTCGTAAGGATTTAGGACGGGGTAATTGATGCAGAGTAACTGGAAAGCGCTTGTTAAGCCACAGTTTATTGAAAAAGAAGATGTCACCCCTATTTTCGGTCGTTTCATTGCTAAGCCTCTGGAGCGTGGTTTCGGGACGACACTTGGAAATGCTCTTCGTCGCGTGTTGTTGTCATCTTTGCAGGGAGCTGCAGTCGTTGGTCTCAAGATTGACGGCGTTGAACATGAGTTCTCAACGGTGGCTGACGTCGCTGAAGATGTGACTGAGATTGTTTTGAACCTTAAGGCTCTTGGTGTTTGGTTGGATGGCGAAACCGAAAAGGTCGCTACAATCGACGTTGCCGGCCCAAAGGTTGTGACCGGTTCTGACATTGAGTGCGACGGCTCGTTGCGTGTACTTGATCCGGATCAGGTGATCTGCACGGTCGGTGCGGGCGGACGCTTCAAAGCTGAACTTCATATCCGTTCAGGCAAAGGTTATGTGACGAGCGAGTCCATCAAAGAGGCGGGTCTTCCTGTCGGAGTAATCCCGATGGATGCTGTCTTCTCGCCAGTCCGCCGCGTAAGCTTTTCGGTCGCCGAAACGCGCGTGGGACAGCGGTCGGATTTCAACAAGCTTGTTCTTGAAGTGAGCACCAACGGTGCTGTTTCTCCTGAGGATGCGTTGGCATATTCTGCCAAGATTCTCAAAGATCAGGTGTCTGTCTTCATCAACTTCCAAGAAGCTGAGGAAGAAGCTCCGGTTGCAGAAGCGGTGACGGTCGATGCGCGCGTGAACGAGAGCCTTTACAAGTCAGTAGACGAGCTTGAACTTTCAGTTCGTGCTGCGAATTGTCTTGAAAATGCTGGAATTCGGTATATTGGTGAGCTTGTGATGCGCAGCGAGTCCGAAATGCTCAAGACGAAGAATTTCGGTCGTAAAACGCTGAACGAAATTAAAGATATCCTTGCGGAAATGGGTTTGCATCTTGGTATGAAGATCGAAGGTTTCGATCCTGCCCGTCTTCGCGAACGTGAATTCAAGGCATAAAAAGGTAGGATTGTGCGATGAGACATCGTTTTGGCTATAGAAAGCTCAATCGTAATTCAACTGAGAGAAAGGCGCTTTTGCGCGGCCTTGCGACTCAGTTGCTGACGAGCGGTCGCATTGAAACGACTGTAGAGCGTGCGAAGGAACTGCGTGGAGTTGTTGAGCCCTTGATTACATTGGCTCGCAAGGACTCGCTTGCGAACCGTAGAATTGCGGCTGCGCGCCTTTACGGTAGCGAAGTTGTATCGAAGCTGTTCAAGGAAGTCGCTCCTGCAACTGGGACACGTCCTGGTGGTTTCACCCGTATTTTGAAGCTCGGCTTCCGCCCTGGTGACCACGCTCGCCGTGCGCTCATCGAGCTGGTAGATGAGCCCAAAGCTCAGGCTGGAGCTAAGTAACAGAGTCTTTCGATTCTGTGAGAAATGAAAAGCCGACCTTGCGGTCGGCTTTTTTCATTTCTGGAATTGAGTTTTTTGTTATCTGGACGCGTTCTTGCAAGCGAGTTTCGAACTTCAGTCGTGTTCCAGCGTGCGAGTGAGCTTCGCCCTTCAGTCGCGTTCTGCAACGATGGTGACTTCCTGCCTGTTGTGGAAGAGATGCTTGGTACAAATAACCGAAGTGTGCGACCCGGCGAATAGCTTGGAAACCTGCTGGATGGCATTTCGTGCTTCATTCATGTCGGCAAGCTTCAACGTGAAGATCATAAGAGAGCCAGAAGCCATGGTTCGAGCGAGATTCGCCACATATTGCGCAGCAAGTGGATAAGGGCCATTCATGTCGCATAGCAGGGCATCGAATCCGGCAGCGCTTTCGAGCTCTTGTGCGTGAATTTTAAGATGCCTGACTTTTGGGTTTTTGAGGACCTTGGTCGACATTTCTGCGAGGTCTACGGCGGTGACCCGCGCTCCCCAGTCAAGTAGCTGTTGCGTCATTCCGCCTGGTGCCGCACCGAGTTCGAGCCAGTTCTGAAAATGTGACGCGGTAAAGTTAAGTTCATCGAGCAGTGCAAGAACTTCACGTATTTTTCCGCCGGCTCGGCTGGGAAATTGCGGGCGCTCTTGGGCTTTTTCGTTGTTATTTTGCGATAAAAATCCGAGTCCACCGCTTAAGGCGCTGCCAAGGTTCAACTTATTATGCACAAGACCTGCGAAGAGGCCCCGTTCGTCGACAAGCACGGCCAGGATGGATTCATGGTCCTCCGCTGAAGGTAATCTTGAATCTGAATCTTCCAAATTCAGTCGATTTGTTTCTGTCTTGAGCTGAAGAAGCCTTCCTTTAAGACCCACCACAACGCGCTTGAGTTTTGCAGTCGTGGCAATAATCTCAGCACGTCCCCAGGCCGCTCCGAATTTACGCAGCAAACCCTGTGCGGCTTTTTCGACAAAGTTATCGGCATGCGGAGAGGTCGGCCATTGATGACTGACAGGACATATCCAGCGTGGAAAAACCGTTTGCAAAAGTTCTCGCGAATTGACTGTCGATGAAAACTCAAGCGTATAAAAATCCTGTTGTAGATGGCGAATCTTTGAGCTGCTCTCGGTAGCAATGTTGCTGAGAAAATCGCTTCGCCAGATGTTAAGCATATCGGAGCTGATGTGCAGCATCCATCGGGTTGATGATTCGCCTTCTGCTGGCAGGAGTTTCTCAAGTCGCAAGTCTTATCTCCGTCGTTTTAAATTGAGAGTGGCCCGCAGGCGATTTCAACGGATCTGCGAAATTCCCCAGTCTTGATGCTTTCACTGAGCAATTCAATGTCCTTGTGGAGCGAGCGATCGACATCCATGGATGCTGAGCATTTTCGGATGAAGTCGTAGGCCGCCCGCACGCCCAATCCTCCTTGTTGCGGCGTATGAAATTCCAAGCCTTGAGCTGCAGCCAAGGATTCAATCGCCAGAACCCTCGCCGTGTTTTCCAAAACTCTTTGAAGCTTTAACGCCGAGGTCATTCCCATGCTGACGTGATCTTCCTGCTCAGCAGATGTTGGAATGCTGTCCACAGAAGCTGGGTGGCAATGAACCTTGTTCTCGCTGACGAGCGCAGCTGCAACGACGTGGGGGATCATGAAACCTGAGTTGAGCCCTGAGTTCTTCATCAGAAATGCGGGCAGTCCGCTCATGTGAGGATTGACCAATTTGTCGATCCGTCGCTCGGCGATACTGGCAATCTCTGCAATGGCAATGGCGAGGTAGTCGAGAACCATGGCGACTGGCTCGCCGTGGAAATTACCTCCGCTTAAAATTTCGTCCGTTTCAGGGAAAACCAACGGATTGTCAGTGCTGGAATTGGCTTCCGTCAAAAGCGTATCCAACACATGGTTAAATGCGTTGCGGGCAGCACCGTGTACTTGCGGAGCGCATCTGAATGAATACGGGTCCTGAACTTTCTTGCATGCGGCGTGGCTGAGACGGATACCGTCGTCTGCGAGAACACTTCGCATATTTGCAGCAGCTTGCTGCTGACCCTTGTGCGGGCGGACGGTCTGAATTTCTTCGCGAAAGGCGGTTGCCGTGCCGAGAGTCGCATCCAGGGAGATAGCAACTGTGATATCAGCTGAACAGAGCAGTTGAGCAGCTGTGTCGCATGCCAGTAGACCGATTGCGGTCATCACTTGGGTTCCGTTGATAAGCGAAAGCCCCTCTTTGGGTTCCGGCGACAATGGGGGCTGCTTGAGTTTTTCCAGGACCTCGGCAGTGGCGCGGATTTGGCCATTCCACTCAACCTGTCCTTCGCCGATGAGGGCTAGCGCCAAGTGCGCGAGTGGAGCTAGGTCGCCACACGCCCCGACTGAGCCCTGACTTGGGACGACAGGGTGGATTTTGTTGTTCAGAAAAAACTGCATCTGCCGGAGTGTCGCCTCGCGGACCCCTGAATTTCCACGCAGCATGGTTTGGAGGCGGAGCACCATAATCGCCCTGACCACCTCTTGATGCAGCGGAGCGCCAACGCCACAGGCGTGTGATCGGATGAGGTTGAGTTGAAGCTGCGAGAGCTGGTCTGCAGGTATGCGGACGGCGGCGAGAGCGCCGAATCCTGTATTGATGCCGTAAAAAGTATCACCGTTCTGGAGTCGTGTTTCGACACACTGGCGTGAACGACGAACGGCAGCCAGCGCCTGTTGAGACAGCTCGACCTCTGCTCCGTGCCGGGCAATGTCGACCAGTTGCCTTAAGGTCAGTCGGTCGCCTTCCAGAGTGATTTTGTTGTTCGAGTGGGTGGCTTTGGAATCGATGGTCTGTGACATGCCTGCCTCTTTGAAGTTTCTTCAGGTCGTGGATAAACTCGTTAGACACAACGGACAGGGGACATAACATGGCCTATAGGTCACGCTCAAAATACACACCCGGCGGGGGTGTTCTCGCATTTTTTGAGCAGGTCTCGCGTTTCGTCTCACTATCGGTCTTGGGCTGGGTTATCCTTTCCGTCTTTCTTATCCTATTTGTGGCAGATGGAAAGATCACCGACTCTTTTGATTTGCGTTTGGTCAAAAGTGTTTTTACGGATTGGCGGCTGTTCGGAACCGCTGCAAGCCTTTTGGCGCTCAACGGAATCATTGGTGCGATCATTGCGCTGCCTGCGGCATTCGTGCTGCTCATGTCCCGGCAGTATCTCGATTACCATGCCGGAAGAACGTCGCGTCGCGGCGGAGCCATCAAAGTCAAACTGGTTCGTACTCTTCCAGTTGCGATTTTGATTTTGAGCCATCTGTCTGTTTTGTTTTTGAATTTGGTTTCGGCGCCGCAGATCACCCGCAACTGGTTTAAAAAAGAAAGTCACTTTGCATCTATGACGGTCGGCATCCATTTTGTTCTGACTTCCCTGACCAGGGCATCGTTCGACAAATCATCCGGCGCGACAGGAAAAGGCAGCGGCTCGGCGAAAAATGACGCCGCGAAATCCGGCAGGCGGCTCACTGTCTTTATGATGCCTGCTGATTTTATCGAAAGCGATGACTTTAAGGCCGAAATGGTCAAGTTGAAGGGTGCTCAACGCATTCCGTTCATTATGTCACGTTCCAACCTCATCGAGCAGCTTGATTCCCTTTTTGCATCAAACGACAGCCGGACGTTTGATTTGTTCAGAAAAGTTCTCGCTGCTCCGCATGACTACGGCAATCTTCAAAAGGATGGCGGATCTGATGTTTTGCTTTCGCTGTCGCCTCAGGTGCGATTCGGGCGTCAGCCTCTGGGCCTTGCGTCAAATTCTCTGGCCGGTTTGAAGGAAACGCTTTTTGTCTATGAAGCGCAGCGCCGCTTGATCCTGTCTCAATTTCAGATTTTTTCTGCTCTTCGGCTTCTGGATGGCCTGCCGTTTTTTGGACGTAATATGGAGTGGCTGGATCTTGTCTCCGATGATGTTGCGCGGATCCGCCGCAGTGCGCGTTTGTCCAACGAAAGTGCTGAAGGTTCAAAGTCAGTCTCTGTCATTCAGCTTTCGGCGTTTGAAAGTCGCTTTTCAAGTATCCAGGCACCCTTCAAGCCACTCGGCTGGCCCGAGAAAATATCTGCTTATGAGAAGCGTCTCATTACGAAGAATATTGTCCGAGAGTTAACCCAATTTCTGCACGACAGCGCAGCGAACGAGAAAGGTTTGTGGGCGATTCTGCCGTATGCTGATGACAGACGCGTCAATCCGGTCAGCTATGCGCTCGTGAAAGAAAATGCGGATTTGAATTCAAATTTAAATGAACGCCAGATGCACACCTTTGGTATGTTTGAAAATGAGTTGGGACAGTTGTTGGGGCAATTTGTAGACTCAGAACTTTTGCCGGTGACGCCCGAAAATAACGCTCAGAACGCAAAAATCAGTCAGCCTGGAAAAGTAAGGCTTATGTGTTCCGTGACTGAAGTGGACTCTGCTGGCAGCGACTTCCAATTTCAATCTTCGGAACAAAGAGAAAAGAGTCTCGGTGAGCTGTTGAATTCATTATCTCAGCTTCCCTTGGGCGACCTCGCGTTTTTGTCCAAAAAGTCGTTGAACTTGATTGCGCGTGATCCCGGTATTGGTTTTCTATGCCGCACCGATCAACAATCCATCGACGAGACTTATTTGCTTAAATTTCAGGGTTATTCAAAACTGACCGGAGTGAGTGAATTGCCCCCTTCGATCTTGGTGGCCAAAGGACAAGCTTCTGCAGGCGGACTTCCTCGTCAGCAGGGTGGCAGACTCTCAGCTGCGCCCTCGGAAAGGTTGTCCCTTCCGCGCACATTCGATGAAATTTCTCTGCAGCGTGATGTGCTGAACGAATTTTTGCTTTTTCAGCTTCAGCCATCTGATGCAACATCTGAACCGCAAAGAAGTTTCCTCTGGCGGTCTTTGGATTCGCGTGAGCAAGAGTTGTTTTTTTCGAAGTTCGAAATTGAGACACTCAAAGCGATTGAAAATTTTGCCCGTGCGAGGATTCACTGAATGTCGCGCCGTTCTGCCTTTAAAATGAATTTTTTTATCACGCTGGCCGTGGTTGTTGTCGTGGTGTTGTCGGCCGCTGCTTGGCTTGTCAGCAAATATCCGT
>JBEDKY010000319.1:0-23484 GCA_041171905.1 Pseudomonadota bacterium | reverse complement strand
CGCATATGGAAGGTTGGGAATTTCAACCAACGAAAAAATCGCCGACGCGGGCCAGGATCAGGGCGACGGCTCCTTCGGCCTGCCGACGAGCCGCCATGTGCGCGACCTCAACTATCTGCGCATCCAACTCGTAGGAACCGCCGCAGCACAGAGTAAATTCAATCTCGAAGCGCAATTCAACAAACTCGCTCATCAGACTAACAGCTGGGACGGAGCGGGTATCAACCTGCGCAACGCTTACTTCGAAATGCCGGTAGACGCAGAGAGCTCTGCTTGGGTTGGCGCGCGTCGGCTTGAGTTCGAAGACATTCGGTTGTTCGACAAATTCCCGCTCAGCGACACAACCTTCTACGGCGTTGGTGCAACCACTCCAATTGCGGGAGCCAAGACCACCATCGCATTCGGATTCAAGAATCTGGAGAATGACCCCGTGCTCGTGGCAAAGGATCCAGCCAACCCTGCGACCGGAAACAGCAGTGTTGCAAGTCAGCGACGGGACAATTCGCTCTTCATCAGACATGATCTTTCGCTGGGCGAAAATCTCGCCATCCGCCCGACTCTGATTCTGACGAGAAGCGGAAAATACTTCCGCGCAGGAAAGCCTTTTGAAACCTACGAATCAAGTGTTCCGGACAGCAGCAACAACTCCAACAAAATAGTAAAAAATGAAACCCAGAAGCCTATTGTCACCGGCAAGGTCGGCGCGGTTCTTTCGCACTGGGGAGATGCCGGCTGGGGCAATCATTTCGTATGGCTTGAACAAAGACCGGCTGCGGGACAAGTGACTGGTTCCGACAAAGACACTCAATTCGGTGTTGCGACATCGGGTGACTATGAAGGCCTTGCATCAAGCGACGTTGGCATCATGTACAGCGCCCTTCTGCAGCAGACTCAATACAAAAATGCCCAGCCTAAGTACAAACTTGAAAACGACGAGTTCGTTCCCAAAACCGGTTCAACATCCAAATCGGGCACACTGGTCGCCCTTGCCGTTCAACCCGTTTACTACGTTTCGGACAAGTTCCACGTCGCTTTGGATTTGAGCCACACTCTGACCAACAAGGTCGGCGCAGAACTGGCTAAACCCAACATGACGTTCATCACTCCCATCGCGCGCTACGCAGCCAACAAAACCGCGCTGGCCACACCGCAGCTGTTCACCTCTGTCACCTTTGGGATTTATGAATCCAAGGCACGCCTGAACGCCGCCGGTACGGCAAGCAAGACCTCGGTCACAACTCAAACGGGTTGCGAGTTCTGGTTCTGAGTCAAGGACGGGATTGCCGGACAACCTTCAGTTCAATATTTTGCCAATCTGAAGGAACGTCGGGATACAAATCCCGCATTTGCTCGATCAACGATTCAAGAGTTGTCAGTTCCGGCTTGGTGCCAGGCACGGGCCATTCACTTGAGCCGTCGCCCCATATCGGCCGCGGACTGAAACTCACAACCACTCTACGGCCCATGGAATCAACTTGATGGGTCAGCTGCACCACGTGACTCGACTGATCCATCAAAACAACATCTGCGTTCGTCGCGGCGGCCGGCCACACAATTCGGATGGATGCTTCCTGAGCGTTGTAACGCGCAGTGCCGATTTCACGACCCAACAAATCGGCCAGGGCCTGACCACGCATTCTGCCGGCATGAACGGCCTTGGCTTCTTCAAGTGTCATCCGATTCGTGCGCAAGGCGGTATAAAGAACATATTCCCAGCAGTTGAGGCTCAGCGTGTTTCTGAACTCGGGAAGTGCAGTGGATGCACGCGCACTTTCCAGCCACCGACGAAAACTCATTGTTCCTTGCTGCTCGGTACCCGCGGAGGCCCAAACGGCTTCAGCACGAGATTCATCTAAAAACCAAAGCAGCCCATTTGAATTGCCGCTCGCAGTAAATCCAAACGAGCAGACAACGACTGCAACAATGAATCGAACAAAGCTCGCGTTCAATAAATGACTCCCACTGCCAGCAATACGATTGAAGCCGAACGCTGATTACAGGCGGCTCAGCGCTTCGAGCATGTCCCTGCCTTCATAATCCTTCTTCATCTTGGAAAATTTCTTCTCGGCTTTTTTATAGGCTTCGTCGGCCTTTTTCTCTTTGCCGTCCTCATCCAGATGACGTCCGGTGATGATGAGGTCCTCAATTTCTCCCAATTCAACGACAAGTGCTTCAACTGATTTTACGGCATCCGCATGGCAGGTTTCAGCAGAAAGCGAATTCGCCACATTGCACACCTTGGCAATCGTGCGCAGGCGTTTGCGGTGATCGTGGAAAACAAGTTCATTATGTTCGGTGGATGGATTCTTGATGGCAAGAACGTCAGGGTGCTCCGCGGCAGCCACTTCTGCTTGAGCGTCAATCAGGACTCTCGCGTTCTGAGCGGGGGAGAGACGGGGCGACGGAAGAGCAGCAACACCACCCCAGAAAAAATCCGAATACTTCTTTGACGGCTGAATATTTTCTGAATCCAATTCACGAATGTCATCAAACAGCAGAACAATTTTCTCGGCGAGCCCGCCGTCTGCAAAGTAGATTTCCTTCCAAGCCAAAACCTTCTTCCTGCGCGAAGCTATCTTCTTAGCATCTGCGTATTCCGGCTGGCCGCCTTCTTCCAGGGCCTTCACTGCATCTGTATTCGTGTCAAACAAGTCCTTGTAATCGCCAACCACTGTGTATCCATCGTCGAGTCCGTCGCGCACGTCGTCCCACAATTTGAGTTCACGCGAAAAATTGTGAGGAAACACGTCCAAAATATCTCGCAACCGGACAATCTGCTTGCGCAGGTCTTTGGCCTGATGCGGCAGGGTGGCATCATTGAACTCACGAAGTCCAGCATCGACAACAGATTTGGCTTTGATCGCAAGTTTACTGATGGAACTGGTGTAATTTTGTTTTTGAGTGGGGTCACTCACCTGCTGCGCCAAATTCGGCGGAAAGTCGGATGAAAACCCGGCTGAAGAGCACAGAAAAGTGATTGCAGAAAATCCTAAGACCATACGCCCGATGTAATTCACAAGGCACCCCCCAGAGCGGGGATTTAGTGCCGAAGAACTCACTGTTCAAGATAAAAATTGTGACAAAATGAGCGAAAGATCTCTCAATCTGACTGTCGAGCCAATATTCTCAACACCTCGCGGCGGGTGGCACCCAGTGCGCCGGTAAACCACGCTTTTGCCGCTATATTCTTAGGGTTCAACTCAGCGCAACGACTAAAATTTTCGGCACTCTCCTGCGCAGAATCCTGCCCTTTGGCAGCCTGACAAAATCGGTCGCCCGTCTGTATTGCAAGTTTTTCCGTGAATTGTTCGGCAAACTTCGAATAATGATCCGCCAACCAATCAGTCACCGACAAAAACTTGGGCTCAACGGGCATCAAGCCAATGTCGGGCAGATTTTGATCGTGGGTCGTGAAGTTGTTGTCTTTTTCCTGTGAATAGGACTGCGAAGTTTGTTCCGAGTTCTTTGCAGTGAGCGTCCAATTCAGGCGGAGTTTTTCGGAGTGATCTACTGCAGGATAGCTGTAGGTGCGGGGTTCCATGCGAAAGCGCGTCACAGGGCGGGTCTTCTGCACAGGACGCTCAATTGTTTTTGCAACTCCACTCTGAATGACGTTCACCAATTCCTTCTCTTCATACTTTTCGAAGTCCTGAAAAGGAATCTTCACTTGATAGGAGTGCGTCTTGCGGGTTGAGCGCGTCGTGTACTGGCGAACGAAATCACCCGAAATGCCAATCGTCAGAGTGAACGGCGACTCCGAAGCATAGAGACCGTAGGGCTGAATTTGCTGTTCTATTTGATTGCGCAACAGATCGGTCTGGGTTGCGGCATCACCGTCGAAGTTTCTGAAGTTGAATGAACCCGCAAAGACAACCTTCGAATAGCGAAAATCCTTCTGGTGATCGAGAGCGACGGATGACTGCTGGCCGCCAAAATAGGCACAAACTGCTTTTGCGACCGCATTGAAGGAAAAGCTGGTTGCCGACACCCACTGGTTCAGTTTGTCACATTGTGCACGGCCTTCCTTGCGGATGTCCTCGAGGAGATCCACAGAGTATGAGCCGAATTGTTTTGCCTCACGGATCTGATCGAATTCGTTCCAATACTGAATCGCTATCACGGGATGACGCTCGCGGATGCGCTGCTGGATCATCGAGGTCAGCAGTCGTCGTCCGTTGCGGACTTCCTCTTCCGCACTGACAAGCTCACCTGACTGGAACTTACTCAAATCCCACGCGCGGATCTTTTCAAGCAACTCCTCGAGCCGTTCGAGTGCGCCTTTGGCATCACCCGACATTCGCATTAGCCGAATCGAAACGAGCTCTTTCCGCCAAATCTCCGACCGAGCCTTGGCAAGACCAATTCTTGCGTCGGTGTTGTTGGGATCGGTTCTGAGAATTTGTTCGTATGCAGCACCGGCCTCGTCAAACAATCCGGCTTCCATCAATTTATTTGCTCTGCCCAACTGCGTCGTACATGCGGTCAGCACTGCAAAAACAAGGGCTGAAGCAGCCATCCGTAAAAACATCCAAGCGCTCCTTCGCAATGCGTCAATTCACGACGACAATCATTCCTGCGGCTTTTTCTTGGCCCGTAACATCAAACGAGTCAGCACACGATCAAACGCCTCAGCGAATTTCTTTTTGTCCTGAGGTCCGTAGGCCGGAGGCCCGCCGGTGACCATGCCAGCGCCGCGCAGTCCTTCCATCAGGTCGCGGGTCGCAAGTCGCTCACCGATATTACCAGCATCGAACTCAATTCCCCTACGGCTGATCGTCGACACTTGTTTACTCACGCAACGGTGCGCCAGCGGAATGTCATCTGTCACAACCAAATCTTCAGCCGTCGCATTGTCGGCAATGTAATCATCTGCCGAGTTGAAGCCCTGATTGACAACAATCATCTGCAAATAAGGGTGAGAGGGCAGCCGCACCCAACGGTCCGCCACCAGCATGACCGGAATGTGTGTGCGCAGCGAGGCCTTGAACACGCATTCCCGGACGTCGTTCGGGCATCCATCGGCATCCAGCCAGATTCGCATCATCAAAAAACTCCGTTCTTTATAGAATCCAAGAGAGTTTGCACCCACTACTGGCCGGAATTCAACCAACACCATGAAGGACGACCGTTGATTTGGCGAAAATTTCGACCAAGTGGTCGTCCGCGCCCCCCCGACCAAATCGGGCCGCATAGCTAACATAATAAAAACTCATAACCACCAGCCTTGGCACGATGGTTGCTACGGCACTTGTGCACACGTGCATCAAAATCAACAACTAGGAGGATTTCTCATGACAGTTCTTTCTCAGGTTCTTTCTTCTGCGTCCAAACGGTCTGCTGCAGGCAAAAATATTGGCTGCCCACACTCGGTGGAACTGAACATCAAGGCTTTGCGCAGTTTCGGCTCCGTTCGCTTCGTCATGATTGAAATGGGTGCGCGGACCTGATGGTCCGCACCCTCACTCCACAAACTTGTACAATTGAGGATTCCAATGCTCGGACTCTTTACCTACTCTGAAATTTGTCAATCACTGCTTTGCATCGCCGACCCTCAAGAAATGAACAGGTACGGCTACACATCCAAAGGTCTACGCCTGGGCCTGCAGGCTCGCGCTCAACAACTTCAACCCAATCTTCCCCTCTGGGACACCGAAGCCACTGTTCTCGTCGCATCGTCAAGGATCGAAAATTTGCTGCGGGATTTGTTCACCGGACACAGCGACCTCAATGACCTAACACAGAATGCCGCCATCGAGCGTTCTTCCTCATCCGAGGAACGAATGCTCAAACTCGGCTCACTCCGCCAGGCTCTGAACCTCATGCAAAACCTTGATGCGAATCTGCACGAAATCTTTAATGCGTCCATTTCCTGCATCTTCACTTCAGGTTCCCACTCGGCCGGCGGTGGCACTTCATCTGCGACTCCGGGCGTCATCTGGGCGAACCTGCGTAACCACTGGAGCACGTGGGACACACTCGAATTCCTCGTCCATGAACTGACACATAACCTGATGTTCTTTGATGAATTTTCGGCCCTGCATTACCATTCGCACGATGCCCTCATCAATCCTGAGACTTTCACACAAAGTGCCATTCTCAAACGCAGGCGCCCGCTCGATAAGGTCCTGCACAGCATTGCCGTGGGCATTGCAATTCTCAATCTGCGTGCAAATACAGTTTTTCAACAACCGGGATTGAACCAGCCGCTCAAGCTCACAACCGGAATCCACCCTGATTCAGTTTCGCTGGTCAGGCAGCTGCAGGCATCGGTGAATTCAATTTTTGAAAACCGCGCTGCGATGAACCTGTTGAGCACCCGCGGACTGGAACTGCTCGAGAAATCCAAGAAGCGCATCGATGAATTTGCCAGCATCACATTCTCTCTCGTCATCTGAACAAAAGGAACACGCTCATGCTGCGCTCGATCTTCTTTTCAAAACCGCTTCTGATGACCGTCGTCTTCATCATGTTCCAGCAGGGAATTGTCGCATCATCAACTTGGTTTCTCTCGCAAATTACAAGTCGTGTGAACGAGCCTTCCACAGTCATGCCATGGCTTGCCGGTTTCCTGCTCAGCCTCTCGCTGCCCTACATTCCCGGCGTGCTGGCAGTCCGGCAGACGGCGATTCTTAAAAATATAGCCCAACTGCGCATTCTCGAGCGATTGCGTGCCGCCATCGAAGGGCGCACAACGCTCTTTGCACACAACGGAGAACGCGAACGCAGATTCGTCTTTCTCCAGCGCGAGGGCGAGGATTTCGTCACGCACTCATGTGACGCGGGATTCGACTTTACACAGACACTCTTCAACGTGGTTCTCAACATTGCGGCACTCGTCGCCGTGGTGAGTCCGGCATTGTTGCCGACCTATGGTGTAAGCCTTTTGCTCTTTATCGGCAGCGTCAAACTCACCAAGAGACCACTGACCGAGGCAACACGTAGACAGCGGGACACACGCGTTGCCTTTGAAAACGTCAGATTAAAAACTTGGGAGAATCTGACGATCGGCAATTCAATTAATCTGCAGCGCTGGAATACCTCGCTTTCAGAAAAATACGCGAGCTTCGCCGATCACAGACTCAGGCTCCTGACCCTGCGCGAATTCACTAGCCTGCTGTCCACATGGGCCGCCATGATTCCCGTGTTCGCAGCCAATCTGTGGTTGTTCAACAAAGCCAATTCATCTGCGGAAATTGCACTGCTCGTCGCAGCACTTCCTCGTCAGCTGATGGTTCTCAATCACGTGCACATCCTGAGCAGCTATTCAGGATTCTGGCACGAATTGCGCGAGCGTTTTGCTGGTCTGCAGAGTTCACTCGAGGAAGTCGACCCACAACTCCGCCGCGAACACGAAGGCCGTATCCGTTTTTCAGAACTCAAGCTTGTGTCGGTGGACAGCAACCAAGGGGATTTGGCTCTCGCAGATAAAGCATCGCAAATTGATTGGCAAAAGTGGCTGCACCAAAACACCAAGGGGCGATTCCGCATCAGCGGCGGCAATGGAACAGGCAAGTCGACACTCTTGCGCTCAATCAAAGAGTCATTGGGGAGTGAAGCATTATATCTTCCTGCAGAGCACACCGCGCTTGATTTTCCGGTGGCCGATGGACTCAGTTCCGGACAACGCGCCCGATCGATTCTCGAAGCCCTGCAGGAGAGCGCGCCACGCGTGCTTCTTTTGGATGAATGGGATGCAAATCTCGACTCCAATCACCGCAGCTCGTTGAATGGACTGATTTCACAACTGGCCGAGCGTCATCTAGTGCTGGAAGTCCGTCACACCTGATTTGATAGAAGGGAATCCTCTGGTAGACCGGTAGGGTTCCCTTCTTTCAGGAAAGAGGCAGCGCCATGGCGGACAATCAGCAGAGCAACAAACAAGGCTGGAATTTTGAACACACTTATTCCGAGCTGCCCGAGATTTTTCATTCGTCCGTCCAACCGGCGCCTGTGCCGTCTCCCCAGCTGGTGGTGCTCAACGAAGCGCTTGCCCAGCAACTCGGTCTCTCTGCCAGCGAACTCACCCCCGAAACGGCAGCCGAAATTTTTTCAGGCAACAAACTTCCTGCAGGAGCGCGCCCTCTGGCGCAGTCCTATGCCGGTCATCAGTTTGGCAACTTTGCAATGCTGGGCGACGGGCGCGCGTTGCTGCTCGGCGAACAAACAACTCCTGATGGCGAGAAGTTCGACGTCCAGCTCAAGGGCTCGGGGCCGACTCCCTATTCGCGCCGCGGCGACGGACGAGCAGCACTGAAGCCAATGCTGCGTGAGTACATCATCAGCGAGGCGATGCATGCCCTCGGCATTCCCACCACCCGCAGCCTTGCTGTGGTCACCACAGGAGAGCCAGTGCTGCGCGAAACGGTGCTCAAAGGTGCCGTGCTGACAAGAATCGCCGCGAGTCATCTGCGTGTCGGAACTTTTGAGTTTGCGCGCGCGCACAGCCGCCCCGAAGAGCTGCAGGCCCTCATCGAATACGCACTCATCCGGCACGATCCGGAGGCCTTTGCATCTGAAAATCCGACGCTCGAACTGCTCCTTGGAGTGATCAATCGCCAAGCCCGATTGATTTCGCGCTGGATGAGTGTGGGGTTCATTCACGGCGTTATGAACACCGACAACATGACCATCTCCGGCGAAACCATCGATTACGGCCCGTGCGCATTTATGGACACATACAATCCCGCAACGGTTTTCAGCTCAATCGACCGCGAGGGGCGCTACGCTTACGCCAATCAACCCAAAATCGCACTTTGGAATCTTGAACGCTTGGCAGAAAGCCTGTTGCCATTTCTGCATGAAGATGAAGAGCAGGCTGTCGAATTGGCACAGAATGCCCTGGAAACTTACGCCGAAATCTACAACGACGCGTGGCTCAGCGAAATGCGCCACAAACTCGGATTGTTCGATTCCGATGAGGCAGACGCAGCGCTTATCACCGATCTTCTTTCACTCATGTATAAGCACAAATCTGACTACACCAACACATTCCGCAACCTGTGCAAATTTTCAGATGGTTTACCCGATACAGATTTATTCTCCGCAGCCGAGTTTATTGCTTGGCGCGACCGCTGGGATACCCGACGCGACGGTCAACACCGCGCGCAAAAATACGTTGTCGAACTCATGAGGCAGAATAATCCGAACGTTATTCCGCGCAATCATCGCGTTGAAGAAGCATTGTCTGCGGCGGATGCCGGCGATCTTTCCGTCATGACAAAACTGCTGAAGGTTCTGGCCTCACCATTCGACGAAACTGCCGCCCATGCTGAGTACACAACTCCCGCCGGACCCGAATTCTCCGGCTATCGCACCTTTTGCGGGACATAAATGGCCGGCCGAACGGCGGCATTGTGTTCCCTTAGATATTTCGTTGAATTGTGATAAATCTACAGTGTCATTTCGACCGATTCATTTTGAAACCCTTGGAGTCCGGCATGGTTCTCGCAAGAATGACTGCTGAATATCAGTCGCGGGCCAAAACCGATGAGCTCGTTCAAAAGGCAACAGTCTGGCTTCGGGAAAACTATCACCCTCGAGCTATCTGGCTGTTCGGGTCTGCATCCCGATATGAGCTGACTGATTTTTCAGATCTGGACATTGCAGTCATTTTCAATTCCGACGAGGATCTAAAGAACGCTCGTTCTGCGGGTATTTCAAGGCTCTCACAGTCCATCGGCTGGCCTGTGGATTTACTTCTCATGACACACTCACACTTTGTCCGCCGAGCCAACATCGGGGGTGTTTGTGAAATAATCCAAGATGAAGGGATTTGTTTACATGACTCCAAAGCGTGAACGCATCTTCAAGAAAACGTATGCAAAAGAACTTATCGGCATTGCTGAAGGTGACTTGGAATCGGCCAAAGCCCTCTTGGACGCAAATCGCGGCCGGCCTGAAAACATTTGCCACAACCCGACGATATGAAGAAAGTGACATGGTGCTTGAGGCAGATGACCTCAGCGCTGCAATTAAGGTTGCGGAAGATGTTTTGAGTTGGGTCAAAACACACGTCGGCTGACCAGAAAGACACGACGAGCCATTTCAGGCAATTACATTTCCAGTATCACCGAACCAATCACTCGCTGACGAGCTCCTGAAAGCCTGTCAGGCTGTCGGTGGTGAAGTGTTCGTGCATTTCATCCAAATAAATCTCGCTCGCTCCGGCGCGTTCGCGCAGCTTTCGCAACACTTCGGCAAGCTTTGCAATCTGCTCGTCGCTCCACTCATCGCCGGGTTTGAAGTCGATCCGCAGGGTCTCCTCAAGAACTCCCAAGCCGAGGTCAGGCAGACCGTAGGACTTCTTCAGCAACAGGTGCCGCCCGCTCAAAATCATGCCGATGACGTCCTGCAAACCGTATTTGTCGGAAATCAGCTCACGCTTTTTTGAACCCTCGCGTGCCATGGAGCTCGCAGCAAGGTTGGCATTGGCAATCAAAATGCCGATGGCCTTGCCCAGGTTCTCTTTCGTTTCAAAAGAGACAGAAATTTCAGGAAGAGCTCCCTCGAACACGCGCATCTGCTTCTTAAAACACTCTACGTATTCACCGACCATGGCTGCACACTCGCTGACAGTGTTGATCCCAGCAGGTATTCACCTGCAAACTCCGCTTTCCGGACAAAACCTCATTGAGATTTTAGCACATGCTAATTGAGCTCAGGAGAACTGTTTCCGGAGGGCAAAATTTGCAGCGATTCAGTGGCTCAGCGGTCGGCGAGAAGCTATTTCTGAGAAGTCAATTTAACCTTCGAAACATCAACTCCGGCAGCTTTGGCGCGTTCGAGCAGGCTTTCATAAATCGAGCTCTCAAGCTCAATCGTCCGGCTCAGGACAAAAAGTGATGTCCGTTCTTTATCGGTGACCAGTGCGTATTGGTAGTCGTCGTCCAAAGCGATGATCCGGTAATCACCCTTGGTTCGGATATTTTTAAATGAGACTTCGAGAACTGCGTTGGTCTTCTCATCAACAACGCGCGCGGTTCCCTCGATGGTGATGGGCGCGAAGCCAACCTTGCAGCTGTTGACAACAGAAATCTCCTTTTCACCGATGATTTGATATTCGGCCTTTGTTTTCGAGCAAAAACTCTGAAACGGGCGAGGTATCGCTGCAATCTCAAACCACACTCCCGTGTATCTTGTCAGATCAACGTTTTTTACAACGAACGGATCCGACTCGGCGGAGTTCGACACTGTGTTCATCACCTGTGAACTTTGCGTCGGTTGAGAGTCATTGCCACCGCAGGCAGTTGCCAAAAACAAGGAAGCAAAGAGGGGGAGCGACTTCATCATAACCATCTGTTTCATCGGAACTTTCTCCTTGTGAAAGGGTACAAGTTGAAGTTGCACCATAGTCGCGCAAATACGAAAAAGAAAGTATTTTTTTGCCCTTCTGCACGCGATGGTCTGTTGAAACACATTCTGCTACCAAGGCCACTCATCATTTTGGAGAGAGAAACCATGAATCGAGTTGGTTTACTGACGACCACACTTCCGCTTGTCGGAGCCACATTGCTTCCATCAACACTCTCTGCAGATCCGGCAACGCACGATCCTTATCTCTGGCTCGAAGAGGTTTCGTCAGAAAGGGCGCTTTCTTTTGTGCGCGGACAAAACAAAAACGCCGAGAATTTTCTCACCGGCGATGCGCGGTTTCAGCCGATGCTCTCTTCCCTGAAGGAAGTCCTGTTTGCATCCGACCGCATTCCCTTCGTCAGAACGATTGACGCTGATGTCTACAATTTTTGGCAGGACAAAACCCACGTGCGTGGAATCCTGAGGCGCGCATCGCAGGCGCAGTACAACGCCACTCAAGCTCAACCAAACTGGGAAACAGTTCTCGACGTCGATCAACTTGCCGCGAGCGAGGGCCGCAACTGGGTTTATGTGGGAAGTGACTGCAACCGGAATGGCCGTTGTCTGATACGGCTTTCCGATGGCGGAACAGATGCAGCTGTACTGCGTGAATTTGACCTCAAAACAAAGAAATTTGTGAACGATGGCTTTGTCGTGCCCGAGGGCAAAACCAGAGCCTGCTGGTTCGACGACAACACGATTCTCATCGGACTCACAGGCAGTGTTGATGGCGACACAAGCTCTGGCTATCCACGCAACATCAAATTTTGGAAGCGCGGGACACCAATCCAAGATGCTCCCGTCATCTTTTCAGGCCAGAAGACCGACGTCTCGGTTTCATGCTTCCGCGTTGAGGTTCCCGAGGGCAAATGGGTTGTTTTGACGCGCGCTGTGGATTTCTTCAACAGCGAATATCAGCTGCTCAACAGTGACGGCAGCATTCGCCCGTTGAATCTTCCGCAATCCTCCCAGATTTACACCGTTTACCATGATCAACTGATCGTGAGCATCGACAAACCTGCTCAAATCGGCGGACAGAATTTTAAGGCGGGCTCCGTTCTGGCTTTTCCGCTGGAAAACATGAATTCACCCAACGTTGTTTTCGCTCCGACGGGACGTACATTTTTGAGTGACGTGCAGCGCTTGCGTTCAGGACTTGTGCTTAACCTGCTCGACAACGTCAGCTCACGACTGAAATTGTACCGACCCTCGTCCACAGGCTGGATTGCAACAGAGCTTCCTGTTCCGAATTTTGGTTCTGGCTCTGTGACGGCACCGGATCCATTCTCCGACGACTTTTATTATCTCTATGAAAGTTTCCTCGTTCCGCCCAGTTTGCATTTCTACTCAAAGCAGCCAAGATCAAAAAACAGGCCGCAGATGAGTTCGATTGTCATTAAAAGACTGTCGCAAAAATTTGATTCATCTAACCTCGTTGCTGAGCAGTTCGAAACAAAGAGTGCCGACGGCACGCTGGTTCCCTATTTTATTGTTCACCGCAAAGATCTCGCGCGCAACGGTGACAATCCCACTCTGATGAACGGCTACGGCGGTTTTCAGGTTTCCTTGAAGCCCTCATACAGCAACATCGAGGGTAAGGCATGGCTCGAAAAAGGAGGCGTCTTTGTCATCGCCAACATTCGTGGCGGCGGAGAGTTTGGTCCTGATTGGCATTCAGCAGCTCTGAAGGAAAACCGTCAGCGCGCATTCGATGATTTTATTGCTGTGGCAGAAGATCTGATCGCTCGAAAAATCACCTCGCCGCGCAGGCTCGGCATTCGAGGCGGAAGCAATGGAGGGCTTTTGGTCGGGGCTGTGATGGTTCAGCGGCCCGAGCTTTTCAACGCTGTGGTGTGCGACGTGCCGCTTTTGGATATGTTTCGCTATCACAAGCTTCTCGCCGGTGCGAGCTGGCAGGGCGAGTACGGCAACGTTGAAGACGACGACGCCCCAGCGCGTGCGATCAGCGCCTATTCGCCTTATCAAAATGTGAAGAGCAACGTTAAAATGCCGACCGTTCTGTTTACAACGTCCACAAAAGACGATCGCGTCCATCCGGGGCACGCGCGCAAAATGGCAGCCCGCATGCTTGAACAGGGGCACAAAGTTTATCTGTACGAGAATATTGAAGGTGGCCACGGTGCAGCTGCAAATCTCGAACAGAGGGCCTACATGACTGCCTTGAGATATCAATTTCTCATGAAGCAGCTGATGGATTGATAGCATCAAGATGATCGACGAGGTCTCCTGTGAGTCTGCCGTTCCTCAGCCATGAACTCGTTCTCGAAGTTGAAAACGCACTCGAAACTTTTCCAAAGCGCGTGTCATCACAAATTCCCGAGGATTATATTGGTGGTGGACAATCAAAACTGCGCTATATCGGTGTGCGCGTCCCTCACCTTCGGCAGGTGATGAAAGACGGTTTTTCGTTTTCGCACCTCAATGATTCTGACCTTGCGAAAGTCTGGAATTTTATTTGGACCCAATCCGACTGCTTTGAGGTCATGGCCATGGCGCTGGACTGGTTTTACCAACCCGAACAGCGTCATCTGTTGGTGCAACACTGGAAACTTTTGAAACGATGGTCTTCAAAAATCGACAACTGGGCTCATTCCGATACGCTCTCCGGAATCTTCGCACGCATCCTCGAGGATGATCCGGCGGTCATCTTTCCAACGCTGGTCCAATGGAACTCTGCGAAAAACCCTTGGCTCCGGCGTCTGTCGATTGTCAGCCTCATCTATTACAGCTCCCAACGACGTCAGATCCTTCCACTCAAAAAAATATTGAACCTCGTCGAGCCGCAGCTCGAATATGAGCACTATTACGTGCAAAAAGGCGTGGGCTGGACTTTGCGTGAAGCTTATAACTTGTATCCCCAGAGAACATTTTTGTTCATCAAAAATAACATTCACCGTGTCAGCTCGACAGCTTTTTCTGCCGCAACCGAAAAAATGCCTCCTGAGCAAAAAGCAGTCTTAAAGACTCTCAGGAAGGGAGTGAGCAAAAAATAAGGCAAACAGCGCGTGGATTTGGATTGTTTTTGAAGATTTTCCGAAGAGCTGCTGCAGATGATACCTTCTACGTTGCCGTCTTAGTGGTATTTCGTTAAGCTTCTATCCAAGAAGTCGAGAAAAGATTCAGGGAGATTGTTTTGTGACCTCAGACGTTCGATGGAAACAAAGGTTGGCCAACTTTCAACTGGCCGTTGATCAGCTGACTGAATTTGTCACCAAAGACACTTTAAACAAATTTGAACGTCAGGGACTCATCCAATGTTTCGAGTACACGTTTGAACTCGGCTGGAAAACATTGAAAGACTTTCTGGAGAACGGTGGTCAAACAGTACAAAGTCCGCGAGCTGCCATTCAGCTGGCATTCAACTCAGGACTCATCAAGGATGGGCACGAGTGGATCGATGCTCTCCAAAAAAGGAACATTTTGGCCCATTCATACAACGAAGAATATGCTAAACAGGCAGAAGAACTCATAAAGAAAAATTACTTTCCCATGCTGCGTGATGCATGTGCCCACATGATGACTCTGCAATGAAGTTCGGATTAAGGGATTCCGATCTTGCGGAAATCAATTCAATTCTCGAACGTTTTCCGGAGATCGACTCCGCAAAAATTTTTGGTTCTCGTGCGATGGGAACTCACCGACCGGGGTCAGATGTGGACATTGCACTCTTCGGTGCGGGAGTCGATTTGGACACTGTCGCGAAAGTTCATGACTTACTCGAAGAACAAAGCAGAATGCCCTACCTTTTCGACGTCGTTGATTTTACGCATCTGAAACATCAGCCGTTGCGAGACCACATCGACCGTGTGGGAATTGTTATCTATTTCAGGGCAACAAAGAATTCACCGGCGTAACTGCGAGTGTGATTTCAATTCAGTACCCCGACTCTGAGAGCCTCCAACCCCGCAGACTCACACCCGAGACGACTGCATGAGCGCAAGCTGGGTCTTCCAATCGGGAAGACGGATGGCAAAAGTCGAAGCGCATTTCTCATTCGATAGAACTGAATTGGCAGGGCGCTTGGCGGGGGTCGGATACTCGGCAGTCGTGATGCGCGTCACCTTTTTGCATTTGTGTTCTGCAGAAAGAGGATCTCCCGCAACAATTGCGCTGGCAAATTCGTGCCAAGAACACGAACCCGCGGCGGTCAGATGATAAACACCCTTACGGCTGCGCACGAAATCAACCAGCGAGCCGCATTGAGCCGACCCGCCGGAAGAAGCAGTTGCACCAGCCGAGCAGCCCATCCCTTGGGCAATAATTTGCGCGGTTGCCAAGGCAATCATGTAACTCCACGTCGGCGAACCAAACTGATCGCCGACCACGCGCAACTCCTCGCGCTCGCGCGCCAGTCGGTTCATCGTCTTATAAAAATTCGCGCCAAATTGACCGTAAACCCATGCCGTACGGAAAATGAAATGCGCACATCCGGAAGCGCGGATCGCCTCCTCGCCCGCGAGCTTGGTTTGGGCGTAAACACCCTGAGGTGCGGTGGTGTCGGTCTCGCTCCACGGCTTGCTGCCACTTCCGTCAAAGACGTAATCGGTCGAATAGTGAATGAGCGGCACACCGGCGCGCAATGCCAGTTCCGCCAGCAAAGCGACGGCATCAACATTGAGCGCACGGGCGGCATCCGGCTCACTTTCCGCTTTGTCGACAGCAGTGTAGGCCGAGGCATTGATGATAAGACTCGGGCGAAAATCCTGCACAAGTGCGCGCACTTTCGCAGGCTGCGTGGCATCGGCCAGTTCACGACCGGCGCACAAAACCTCACCCAAGGGTGGGAGTGTGAGGGCGAGTTCACGCGCCACCTGACCGTTGCGGCCGACAACAAGTATCCGATTCATTTGCTGACCCCTGCGCGAGAAATTTGGCTCAAACTCTGCCATGTGCTAGTGGATGTGTCACTTTTTGTGGGGTCTTCAAATGAACAAAACCATTCTCGTGACCGGCGGTGCAGGATTCATCGGCTCGGCCGTTGTGCGTCACCTCATGGCAAACACAACTTACAACGTCGTCAACGTCGACAAGCTCACCTACGCCGCGTCTCCCGAGGCCGTCGGAGCTGCCGCGCAGAACCCCCGCTACACTCTGCTGCAGACCGACATCTGCGACCTGCAAGCACTGCGCAAAGCATTCGCCACACACCGTCCTGCGGCCGTGATGCACTTGGCTGCGGAAAGCCACGTCGACCGTTCGATTTCAGGGCCGGGTGCATTTGTGCAGAGCAACATCGTGGGCACCTACAACATGCTCGAAGCAGCCCGCGAATATTGGAATTCACTCTCGGAAGGCGACAAAAAGTCGTTCCGCTTTCATCACATTTCAACAGACGAAGTGTTCGGCACATTGGGCGAGAACGGATACTTCACCGAAACCTCACCCTATCAGCCCAACTCGCCCTACTCTGCCAGCAAGGCTTCGTCAGACCACCTCGTCCGCGCTTGGCACGAAACATTCGGACTGCCGGTGCTCGTGACGAACTGCTCCAACAACTACGGACCATGGCAGGCTCCCGAAAAGCTCATTCCGGTTGTCATTCTCTCGTGTCTGAATGGAAAACCAATTCCTGTGTACGGTGAAGGCAAGAATGTGCGCGACTGGCTGTTTGTCGACGACCACGCACGCGCGCTGGTGACTGTCGTCGAAAAGGCTCCGGTGGGAAGCACATGGAATATCGGCTGTCACAACGACGTTCCGAACCTCACCATCATCCGCAAAATTTGCGGACTGATGGATGAACTTTCACCCAACAAGGCCAAGGTCAAAAAGCACGAAGACCTGATTTCGTTCGTCAAAGACCGCCCCGGCCATGACTTCCGCTATGCGATTGACCCTAAAAAAATCGAGAGCGAATTGGGCTGGAAGCCTCTGGCAGACTTCGACACGCACCTACGCACCACAGTGAAATGGTACCTCGAAAATCAGGCATGGTGCGAAAGCGCGCTGGCACGCATTAAAGCAGCGCACTGATTTTCGCTGTTTTTACTTATTGAGCATGTCCAAAAGCTTGTTGGCGAACGAAAACGCAACGCCGGCAACCGAAACGAAGTAGCCCCAGCTGGTCAGATGAAAAATATGACCCAGCACAATCATCACACCATCGCGCATGAGCAGCCCCAGCGAGAACATAGTAATGGCCAGCGCGGGAAGTGTGTTGGTCAGGGGAATGACCGGTGGAATCGGCAAAGCCAAGGCAACGGCGGCAAGAATCATCCCCAGACTGGCGAGTCCTTTTGATGCGCCACCCGCCAAAAACTCAGCGCGTGGTCTTACGTATTTCTCAAGGCGCAGAGCGTAGCCATGACTCTTCTCCGCAAGCGAAGAAACTGTTTTGCCGTTAAGGGTGATGCGGTCTGCAAAACCCGGAAGCGGCAGCGGACGCGGCCAGACGATGCGAATGGCGAGTAGAATAATGGTGAAACCGAACGCGGTCGAAATTCCGGGAATCGGCATCGGAAACAAAAACGGCAGACATAGAAAAATAATCGTCAGCGGTGCGCCGTCCTCACCAAACATCTCGTCGATGTTCCGAAGTGTCAGCTTCGACTCCGGATTCACATTTTTAATGACCTCAAGACGCTTGGAAACCATAAAAACCCCGCTATTTAAGCGACATCAGTAACCCAAGCCCACAGCACAAGCAAACTTAAACACCGGCGCAGGCTGACTTTGCGAATTTTTTTCGAAACCGACACTACAACCCTTCCCATTTGACGAAACCCCCGACATCAGCGAAAAATCCGCCACCATTGCGTTCAAAGGACAAACCCATGTTCCTAAACAAAAAGGCCGGCTTGGTATGGTTGAGTGCCTCCCTGCTCATCTGGATTTTTGCCTTTTGGGGGCTCGGCGCCCAGCCGCTTTATGAATGGGATGAAGCGCGTCATGGGCAAAATGCGCTCGAAATGCTGCGCAATGGCGACCTCATCAATTATTTCTACCGCGGCCAGCACGACACATGGAACGCCAAACCACCTTTGCTGATCTGGTCGGTGGTTGCCTCCTACAAATTGTTCGGACTCAGCGAATACGCCCTGCGTTTTCCGTCGGCCGTGGCGGCAATCATCACAGTCGGCGCAACAACGCTGCTGGCACGCAGACTTGCCGGCACTGCCGTGATGTGGCTGACCTTTGCAATTTTACTCACCTCAAAAGGCATCTTTGGCTTCCACACAGGGCGCACGGGCGACATGGACGCGATGCTGATGGCCTTCGGCATGAGCGCCGTTTTGTGTTGGCAGATTTTTCTCAGCGAGCGCAAAACTGCGTTTGCGATCTCCGCCGCAGTCTTTTGGGGACTGGCCTTTTACAGCAAGGGCATGGCTGCGCTCATGTACGTGGCGGGCGCAGGGCTGCTGACAATCTTTTCCAAACCCAGAGCTAAAATCTCAATTCTGGCAGCCGCGGGAGCTGTGGCACTCCTTTTCCCCATCTCGTGGTTTCTGCTGGTCAAGAAATTCGGAATCGTCAGCCAATCTTCCATGCTGGAAGGAAAATCCGGAACGAGTCTGGATGTGATGATATTTTATGACGTGTGGCAACGCCTCACAGGCAACATCGAAGGACACGGCAATTCATCGTCCTATTCATTTGTCTTTAAACAATGGGATGTTTACTTCTCGCCGTGGATCTACCTGCTCTATGGGATTGTTCTTTTTGGCGCTTGGCAGCATTTACGAAAAAAACCGCTGCTCAGCAGTGAGTCCACGCTGCCCGAATTATCCCGCTGTGTCTTGGCTTACCTTACGCCACTCATCGTTCTTCTCACCTTCGCGCGCAGCAAGCTGCCTTGGTACATCGCCCCCACGATTCCCTTCATGAGCATTTTACTTGCGGCACTGGTGCATGAGTTTCTTTTCCCACGCCGCTACGGACGCCACATTGCAGCAGTCGTTCTGATTGTCGCCGCAGGGAGGCATCTCAAGGACTACATATTTGTGAGAAACATTCCGGAGCTGGAGCGAATCACCGATGTGTCCGAGCAAATCCGCATCAGCAATTGCGTGGCCAAACGCAGCACGTTCAATCAGGCCGAAGTGCTCAAGCTCAGCTGGCTGAATCCAACCATCAAAATTTTGGAAAACAGCAGCGAAAATGATTGTCCGGTGGTTTTGGATTAACATCAATTCAAAAACTATCGGAGTTGCCATGAATCGCAAAAACAAATCTACCCCCCGACTCCCCAGCAGCAGCGAGCAAGAAAAACTCATTGAAACTCTGAAAGCGAGATTTCTGGCCAACAAAGCACGCCACCCGCAGGTTGAATGGGCCGCAGTCGAGTCGCGCATCAAAAAGAATTCTGAAGCACTCGCCAGCCTTCATGCGATGGAGGAAACCGGCGGTGAGCCCGACGTCGTGGCTGCAGATGCAAAAACAGGAATGATCACATTTTTTGACTGCTCTGCAGAGAGTCCCGCAGGCAGACGCAGCCTTTGTTACGACGCCGCCGCATTGGCTTCACGCAAAGAAAACAAACCCAAGGGCAGCGCGCTCGAAATGGCGGAAAAAATGGGCGTCGAAATTCTCAGTGAAGAAGAATACAGGCATCTGCAATCGCTCGGACACCACGATGCCAAGACGTCTAGTTGGGTCGAAACTCCGGCAGACATCCGTTCACGCGGCGGCGCCCTTTTTTGCGATTATCGCTATGGGCATGTGTTCACTTATCACAACGGAGCGGAGTCTTATTACGCAGCCCGCGGGTTTCGCGGGTCTTTGAAAGTTTGAGCCTGCGTGGGGCCCAAACTTCGCTCCGCAGGGCATATCACAGATAGTCCGTGTAACCCTTTTCATCGGCCGTATAGAACGTGTCGGGATTGGCGGGAGTCAGCTCAAGGTCAGCTTTGAGCTTTTCGACAAGATTCGGATTCGAAATGAACGCCCGACCGAAAGCAACCAGATCGCCCGCCTCGGCAGACAAGTCGGCTTCTGCACGTGCACGGTCGTATCCGCCCGAGAGAATGAGCGTCCCGCGGAAATTCTTGCGAATGTTGGCCTTGAGTTCGTCGCTCACCTTAGGTGCGCCCATCGAGCTATGGTCGACCAGATGAATGTAGGCGATGCGCAACGCGCTCAGCTCTTTGGCAAGATGAATATAAAGCTCATCCATATTCGCATCAGGACTCATGCCGTTGAAGACACCATAAGGTGACAGGCGAATCCCCACCTTGGAATGACCAACCGCAGCGACCGCCGCCTTCACCACTTCCAATGCAAAATGCGCACGGTGCTTGACCGATCCGCCCCATGCATCCTTGCGCTGGTTCGATGCCGTGTTGAGAAACTGATCAATCAGATATCCATTGGCAGCATGCAGCTCGATGCCGTCGAAACCAGCCTCGACAGCCAGTTTGCACGCATGCGCATATTCGCCGATGGCAATCTTGATGTCGTTTTCGGTCATCTCGCGCGGCACAGGATACTCCTGCGGCCCTTGCGCATCGGTCCACATCGTACCGGACACGGCGATTGCCGAAGGTGCCATCAGCCGCGCGCCATCAGGCAAATTGAGGGGGTGGCCGACGCGTCCACAGTGCATGAGCTGAATAAAAATTCGGCTGCCATGCTTGTGAACAGCCTGCGTGGTGAGCTTCCAGCCTTCAACGTGTGAATGATTAAAAAGGCCGGGGATGCGCGCATAACCCAGACCATTGGGTGAGGGTGACGTGCCTTCGGTGATAATCAAACCGGCGCACGAGCGCTGTTCGTAGTATTTCGCCATCAGTTCATTGGCTGTGTTGCCCAGCGCGCGACAGCGGGTGAGCGGGCTCATCACAACGCGGTTCTTCAGTTTCAAATTCGCCATCATGGTCGATTCAAAAAGAGTCGTCATCGATCGTCTCCTTGGTACATTGAGGTCAACAAGACCATTGCCGCGCGACGATATCCTTAATTTTTAAAAAGAACCATGTGCGGCGAGAGAAAATTCCGGAAGATTTGTTCATCAGGTGACTCAATGTTCTGAATCCCTCTTGAAGGAGACCGCCCGTGGACAACACACCCAGTTCTCAGCCCGAAGCCAAACCAACTTTCTGGAATGAGTTTTTAAATTTTGCCCTCAAAGGCAATGCGATTGAGCTCGCCATTGCTGTTGTTTTGGGAGGCGCGTTTGCAAAAATCACCACATCTATCGTCAATGACCTCGTCATGCCTCTGCTCAATCCATTGGTCCCCAATGGCGACTGGCGGAATCTCGTGGTCGGCCCGGGAGTCCGACTGGGCAGTTTTATGGGTGCGTTCCTCGATTTTCTGATCATCAGCATGGCGTTGTTTTTAGTCGTGCGCATGGTGAATCGGATGCGCAGGGAAAAATCGAATATGACGCCCACAGGCGAAGAAAAAAAGTAAGACGCGCTGCATCTAAAGGAATGAGCAATCTCAAACTCAAACAATCACTTTGACAGATACTTACTGTTTAGGCGGTCTTTTGCCAGATCTTAAACCCTTCAATAATGAACATTCTAAGCAAGACCTGATAAGGTACACCGCGTTCCTCAGCAGCCTTCTTGATCGCATCAACAAGATCCGGATCAAGAGCAACCGACGTTGGAACCTTACGCTTTGCCTTCAGCCTTTTCATTGCTGCGGCGATTTTTTCTTCATCGTACTGCGAAGTCTTCTTATAAGTTTTGTCATTTTTCACGTAACGCTTGTTCATAACTCAGCTTCTCCTTGCGATGCATGGGTCGAGCGGAAATGATGCGCAATCGACCATCACGGATCGTAAATGCAATATGCAGGTGACGTCCCAAATATGTTTTGCCGAGAACTCCGAATCGAGGTTCAGCCACTGCTGGTTCGGTTTGAACGCCAAGCGGAAAAATAGCCTCATCATAAAAGACTTCCTCAGCCTCCTTGGTTTCGACGGAGTGTTTCTTTTGCGACTTTTCAGAGTTGCCCAAATCCCAGTCGAATTGAAATATTTCTTGCGTAAATAGCCACCGAACCAGCCAACCACTAAACTCGAACTTTGCCAAAATATCCTCCGCAAAGTATAGTGGTGGACACTATACTAATATACTCTCCGGTTCGGTGCAATCAGATTTTGGTTCCGGAAAAAGACAGATCTACTCATCCAAAAACAGACAGAAGAGCATTGATCCGGCACCTCAGACCACCTCCTGCCTTGGAGGATTCGTCCTACTTGAGCAAGAATTGACTAAACAATAGACTGAATTTCACTGTCTAAAAGGCACACAAAACTAAAAATTTTCTACCGTATGAAATGAGAATAAAAGACTGCAGACTCCACCAATTTCCGATCAATTGATCGAAAATTTTCACTTTGAAGAAAAGTCGTTCGCTCTGATGATGATGATGATGATGATGATACATATGCATGCCGCATGGCTCACTTGCAAAGGAGTCTGCTCACCGCAGCATTCCCAATGACGGGGTTCACCTTCAGCCCGACATTCTGCGCCTCGACTTCATTGAGTTGTGGAAAATTTCGAGCTTGAACCCCAAGGAAAATCCATTATTCTCAGCTTGGGTGCAGTTTCTTGGAGCAAAATCCGCTGAAGATTTGCAGAGGGCGGCGAGTACCGCCCCCGAGCTCAACACTCTTGTTTCGGAATTGAAGCTTATGTCGTCGGAAAAAAGTTACGTTAAACTGATTCAAAAGAACAAAATGGATAGAATCATCGCCCAGCGCGCCAACGCGGAAGCACTGAGTGATGCCAAGGAAGCAGCCAAGGCCGAGGGCAAGGCTGAGGGCAGGGCTGAGGGCAAGGCCGAGGGCAGGGCTGAGGGCAGGGCTGAGGGCAAGGCTGAGGGTCAAGCACAAGCCCGCCAAGCACTCCTCAATAGCATTTGTGCAATTCTGCTTGAGAAGGCCATTATTTCGAAACCCGAATTCCAAAGCAGATTCGTGCACGCCTCTCTGGAACAACTCCAAGGACTCCTCATCGCGTCACTCGAGTTCACCTCCCCCGCCGACCTTGACGCGTGGGAAAAATCGAACCATCCCCGCGGCATCTGAACCTAAATGCCGAATTTCCTCATCGAGATCCACTTGATTTCCTGATTGAGATCCACCCCGTCAGGTCATCGCGTCCGACGAATACGTTTTCGATTTCCACTGGATCTCAATGGGTGTCAACCCCCTTG
>JBEDKY010000318.1:0-2897 GCA_041171905.1 Pseudomonadota bacterium | reverse complement strand
GTCCTCGAGTGCGCTCCGTAGCAAACTGCAGAGCGGGGAGAGCTCTGCAAGCTGTCTTTCAAGGTCGTCGTGAGCCTGCGCGAGTGCCTTTGACTCGGCAGAAATCTTGTGGATGACTTGCTGCAATGCTGGAAGAAGCGCCAGTGTCTGCCCCACCCACGCCATGCCTTTGGGGTCGATACTGTTTTGCGCGGCGCGGCTCAGCTGCCTGTCGAGGTCGGCCGTGCTGCGCAATTCGCCGAAGATTTCCCGTTCCGCATGTGCAGTCCTGAGAATGGCTTCAACCGCAGTGTGTGCATCTTGCACCACGCCGGCCGACTTCTCCGGATAATTGAGTTTGTGAGCCAACAGACGCGCACCGCAGGCTGTCGCGCACTGATTCAAGAAATGAAACAGGCTGCCCTTGCGTTCACCGGTCGCGGTGGCAAAGAAATCCAAGTGACGTTTCGTCGACTCATCGAGTACGAGGTGCTTTGAAACATCATAGTAATCAATGCGGGTCAGGTTTTTTACGACTCCGCGTTGTGTTTCTTTAAGGTAGTGAAGAACCCCGGCAACAGCCTGCAAAGAGCCCTCAATGGCGGGAATCCCGAAAGAATTTAGTTGCGGCAATTCAAAAAAATCTTCAAATAGACGCATTGCGTCCGAGGGCGAACGGAAGATCCACGCCGGCATTGTGGAGACGCGGGGGATCAGGGTGAATCGGCCGCGCGCAAATTCCATCATGCGCTCGGTCTGATTTGCCGGAACAACAATTTCGCGCGGCGCCATAGTGACGAGTTCTTGCTCGAGATCGTTTAAATTCAGGCGTCCCGTGTAGCGGAAAACGCCCGTTGAGACGTCGACAAAAGCCAGTGCCCATTGGCCTCCCTGCGCGGGGACGGCACAGGCGAGGTAAGTTCCGGAGGGCGTGGAAGCCTCGTCGTCTTCTCCCAAATCTCCAGGCACAGCAGGAGTTGCAATGCGCACGATATCGCGCTTGACGAGTCCTTTGGCGAGTTTTGGATCTTCAAGTTGGTCGCACACCGCAACTTTGAATCCGGCGGCGAGTGCCTTCTTGAGTGTTGCGCGGTGGTTAACCGCTGGAACACCGGCCATAGGAACGGGATTGTCGGAATTTCGATCGCGGCTCGTCAGTGTCAGCTGACAGACTTCCGCGGCAATTACAGCATCCGCACCGAACAGCTCATAAAAATCACCCATGCGGAAAAATAGCAGGGCATCGGGGACAGCATCCTTGGCTTCTTTGAACTGACGCATCATCGGAGTTTCCATCTGTGCCAGCGCAATTCCGGCAGGATGTTCATCCGAGAGCTTGTCAAATGCGGTCTTGTGGTGGGGCGAGAGATCTTGACCCTGAGCCTGCAATGTTTCAAGGAGCGCAAGGGTGAGAGGATGATGTGCCATAACAAAAGCCCCGATGGAAAAGTCACTCAAATAAAAAAGCTCAGGAAGAGTGAACTCCCTGAGCTTTTTTGAATGCGTTATTTTCTCGAAATACTGCGCATGTTGGCTTGCAGGACTCGCTTGCGGATACGAATGCTCTTGGGTGTGATCTCAATCCATTCGTCTTCGTCGATCCAGTCGATGGCCGCCTCAAGCGACATTTTAGCAATCGGTGACAATTTCGTGCTGTCGTCGGTTCCCGCTGAGCGCATGTTGGTGAGCTTCTTCTCGCGGATCACGTTCACGTCGAGGTTGTTGTCGCGGTTGTTTTCTCCGACGACCATACCTTCATAGACTTCTTCGCCTTCGCGAACGAACAAACGACCGCGGTCTTCCAAACCGTGCAGCGCATATTCGGTCGTCTTTCCGTTGCGGTCAGCAATCAATGCACCGTTTTGGCGGACAAGGAATCCGGTTTTGAGCGGCTCCCAGCCTTCAAAATAGCTGGACATGATGCCCTCGCCTTTGGTGTCGGTCAGGAATGTGCTGCGGTAACCGAGAAGTCCGCGTGTGGGTACCGAAAACTCGATACGGACGCGATTGGAACCGAGCGTGTTCATGTTGACCATGCGGCCTTTGCGCAGCGAGAGTTTTTCAGTCACAACGCCGACCGAGAAATCAGGAACATCCACAACCACGCGCTCGATGGGGTCGTGTTCAACGCCGTCGATCATTTTTGTGATGACCTTTGGACGCGCGAGCATGCACTCGCCGCCGTCGCGACGGAGGTTTTCCATCACGATTGAAATCTGCAGTTCACCGCGTGCCTTCAGGAAGAACACTTCGGGTGTGTCTGTCTCATCGATGCGCAGCGCAACGTTGTGCATCGCCTCTTTGGTCAGAAACTCGTACAGCTTGCGGCTTGTCAATGGCTTGCCTTCGCGGCCTGCCATTGGCGAGGTGTTGACCGAAACCTCAACACTCACAGTTGGCGGGTCGACCTGAATGCGCTCGAGAGCTTCTTGCGTGTTTGCATCGGAAACTGTGTCACCAATGGCCAAGTCTGTGAGTCCGGTTGCGACGATGGCGATATCACCGGCATCGATGCGGTCCACATCAACCTGCTCAAGTCCGCGGTAGGCGCGCAACTTGACAACTTTACAGGTTTGAACGCGGCCGTTCTCACCCAGCACTGCGATATTTTGGTTCGTTGTCAGGCTGCCCCGTTCGATGCGGCCAATCACAAGGCGGCCGAGGTAGGGGTTGTAGGAAAGGTTGTTGATGAGCATTTGTGTCGGACCGTTGTCTTTGATGCGCGGCGGCTGAACGTGCTCGAGAACAGTGTCGAACAGATCGGCGAGGTTTTCGGTCTTCACATCAAGTTTCTTGCTTGCCCAGCCCTGTCGGCCCGATGCGTATAGTACCGGGAAGTCCAGGTGATGGTCTTCAAATGAAAGCTCGAGAAAGAGGTCATGGATTGATTCGACAACTTCTTCAACCCGCGCATCGGG
>JBEDKY010000317.1:0-5266 GCA_041171905.1 Pseudomonadota bacterium | reverse complement strand
CGCATATGCCCTGCGTGGACAGCATTTCCGTTCGGTCCCACGCCGGACTCAAACGATTGAAGGCAGAGGAATGCTCATGCCATGCATAAGCAACCTCTGCCTTCACAGGAAGACGAACGCAGAACGACAGCCTGCGTTTCATATCAGAACGAGTAGATGCCGACGATGTACGTGCGGTTGGAGACTTTCTTCGTCGGAGCAGCACCTTGTTCGGTGTTCTTGTCGTTGAAATTCTCACCTGTCGAGGTCACCAGTTCGTGGCCGAATTCAAGGTTGAACCCGCCGGATTGATAACCGAAGCCAAGAGCATACTGAGTCTGGTCTTTCTTGGCTTCTTCTTTGTTGTTCGAGCCGTCGGCATCACGATCGGCAATTTGCGCGACAGAACCGCCCAGGGTGAGCAGCGCGCCTTTTTGCAGAACATCAGTCACGCCAAGCAGAGAGGAGTCGGTGTTAAAACCCAAGCCGACAATGGTCGAGGTCACTTTGGGCGACGTCTTGGCGCCGAACTTGGCGTCATCAGCTGTGATTGGTGCAGTTGTGAGTTTGTTGTTCACATAGTTCGCAAGCTTGAGGTCCTCACGAACAATCGACTGGTACCAGCCACCCACTGCATAGTTGTCGGCATTGTAGCCGAGCGAACTTTCAAAGTGTGACGCGTCGCGTGCGGTCATGACTTTCTTGAGCTTGACGTAGCTGGAAAGGCCGTTGGCGTCCTTGATTGGTTGTCCGTCCGCGCCCAAGACGAGCTGCTCAGACGAAACTTCCTGCTGAATTTGGTTCTTTTCCATTCCGTAAAACGCGGTGGCGACAATTCCATCGAACGACAGACGGGTGCCGACAATCACGCCACGGTCGCTTTTTGATGAACGTCCAAAGGTATGTGAATCGCGACCACCTGGGTTACCCATTGAGTTACCAACACCCAAGGACAACGTGACGTCTCTTTTCTCGCCAAGGTTCAACTTTTGCACGACAGCTGCACCGTCGATTGAACCAAATTGTTCAGGGGCTGCGGTTGCGTCGACACCCCAAGCATCGGAACCGCCCATGCGGATACGACCCAAGGAAACATTTGTGCCTGAAGACAGTGCAAGTCCGAGGTCAGCGCGGCGGATACCAACGCCGTTGAATCCTACGGCAGCTGCTGGCACCGGACCAGTTTCTGCAACGTTGCCGAAAATTGCGGTTTCAAATTGACCGCGGGTGATTCCCTCGCTGACTTTTACGCCAAAACGCAGGATTGCCATCGTGAAGTCGGGTGCGCTGCTGTATTGCGAGTCTGCTACGTTTGAATAGGCCTGAATGAGACCATATGGTACTACGACCTTCTGGATTTCTTTGTCGGCTTTTTCTTCTGCGAAGGCGTTTGACTGCGCAGCGATAACAGCAAGGAGAGCAATTTTACGATGGGAAATCATTGTGTGGTGCCTCCGCACGAGAGTATGTGTAAACCGGCCACAAACTAAATTGATTCGCCGGTAGCGTCAAGACAGAAGTTTGCAACCGAGAGGGAAGGATCCATTCCATGAACACGCCGTCACAACTGCCACTCGCTCATGCTCTGCCAGAAATTGCATCACCGTCCGTGCAGCAGACGCAGAACATTCTGGAGCGCTGGTGCGCCGAAAATAAATTCGATGCCGTTCTCGTGACCGCGCAGGATGCGTTCCTGAGCGAATACACTCCGCTGTCGGCAAACTTCCGCTATGCACTATCTGGTTTTTCGGGCTCCACCGGCGATGGGGTCTTTATCAGCAGCAAACTCGCAGAAAAAATTTCGGCTCCCGCGCGTTTTCAATTGTTCGTGGACGGTCGCTATCACCTGCAGGCCGACCAGGAAACACAGCAGAATGAGGTGGTGGTTCACAAATTTGGACTCGCCAGCGGCCTCGATGAGTCGCTGTTTTCTTGGATGCGCACAGCACTGCCTGCCGGTTGCAGGGTTGCTGTTGATTTGCAGCGTGTCAGTTGGAACCGCTGGCGTGCCCTGGAGGTTTTGGCCCAGGAAAAGGCCCTTGTTCTGGTCGGCATCGCCGCCGGCGGACTGGCAGCTGCCCTGCCGGACATGAAAGGCTGGCGCACAGATCGTCCAGTCCGATTCCTTGACGAACAAATCACCGGTCGAACGCCGATAAAAAATCTGCGCGATGTCCGTGCCGGCATTGAAGCCAAGCTCGGCCATTCGAGTTTCATTCACGCGACCTGCATGAGCGATGACGCTGCATGGCTGCTCAATGCGCGCGGGTATCACCTGCCGCAGCTTTCATCTGTTCTTGCCTACACCTTTATCACCAATGAACTGTGTCTGATTCACCTTCCCGAAGAATCTCAAGCTTGTGAATTGCAGCTGCCCTCGGGGCTCAAGCAATGCGAAATCACCCGCGGTCCTCTCGAAAACGCACTCAAGCTTTTGCAAGGGGCATTTGCCAGAAAACCAGCGGCGGCCATCACGTTCAGCGGCAGAGCGATGAACGCGGCACTTCCACAGTTGCTCAAGGAACTTTGCCAGGATGCTGATTTGCGTGACGATGTCCACGTCATCGAGGAACTCCGCGCTGCCAAAACAGATGAGGAATTGAATGCAATTCGCGTGAGCTTTCTTCGTTCCAGCAGGGCTATTGCCCGCACGCTGCGCTACGCCAAGGATTGCGGCCATAAAGATGTCCGACTTTCGGAAACTGATCTCGCCGACAAAATCAAAACCGAATATGCAAATGAAGGCGCTCTGGAACTGAGCTTCAAAACAATCTCTGGATTTGCAGCAAACGGCGCGGTGATCCACTATTCCACACCGGACAAAAACAAAACCGCCAAGAATGGCGACCTCCTGCTATTGGACAGCGGCGCCTACTATGCCGAAGGCTTTGCGACCGACTGCACGCGGGTTGTGCTGTTCACCGACGGCAACAAAACAGCAGCAGACTGGCAAAAGGAAATTTACACGCTCACGCTGAAATCTTGCCTTGCCGGACTGCGTGCCAAGTTCAGGCTTGATTCCTTGTGCAAGGATGTCGACACGCTTGCCCGCGGCCCGATCCGCGACAAAGGCTATGACTATGCGCATGGAACGGGGCACGGCATCGGCATACACGTTCACGAGAGCGGGATCCGCATTTCTCCCGTCTCGCAGTATCAGTTCACAGAAAGTGCCGTCGTCAGCGTGGAACCTGGAATTTATCTGGCGGGGCAAGGTGGCGTGCGCATAGAAAATGTCGCCATCGTCGCCGCCAATTCAGAACAAGAACAGCAGAGCACACATGGCTTTGAGAACGTCGTGTTTGTTGGCTACGACTGGGACCTGATAGACCTCAAAATGCTCAGTGATGACGACAAAAAAGAACTTGCCGCCTATGAACGAAAGTGCAAGTCGCTGGGCACGAGCGTTACGGATTGCCCGCTGCTGTAGGCGGACCGCCAACCTCTTCCTGCGCAGCCGCCATGCGGTTGCGCTGGATAAACCGCAGCGCAAAGACCGAAATCTCGCACATGAGATAAAGCGGAACCGAAACCAGCACCTGACTAAAGACGTCCGGCGGGCTGATGAATGCGCCAATGATAAACGACAGTAACAATATGATTTTGCGGTTTTTGGTGATGTGCTCAGGCTTGACGATGCCCACCAGTCCGAGCAGCGAGAACACCACCGGCACCTCAAAAATCACGCCGAACATCATCACGAGTGTTGTCAGAGAGCCGAAATAATTCTCATAGGTCATTTCCACCGATGCATACTCGGCAGCCCACTGCAGAGTTTGCGAAAGAAACGCAGGGACGATCAGAAAAAAGCCAAAGAACAGGCCTGTGTAAAAAAGGGCAAGACTGGCAACAATCAGGGCAGAGGCTATTTTACGTTCGCGATCGTAGAGCGCCGGCGAAATAAACAACCAGATCTCTCGCAAGATCATCGGCGCTCCGACGACCGCAGCGGCAATCATCACCATTTTGAAATTGACCCACATAACTTCGATAAGACCGATCGTCTTTAGCATTTTCGCTGCCGATTCACTGGCTGCCGTCACAGACAGACACTCACGCGGCCAGACCATGAAGTTGCTGAACTTCTCGAAGGCAACTTGAAGGCTCTCGCCTGCCCTGCTGGCCTCTGCGACGAGGTAGCCATAGCAGGTGTAGGGCAACTGCAAAAAGCGCATCAAAGGCTTCATAAATACAAAGCCGATGCAGACAAGCCCAACATACCAGTAAAGCGATCGCACCACGTGCTTGCGCAATTCTGAGACGTGGCCAACGAGACTCATCTCGGCACCCGGCAGAAGTTCTTCGCCGGCGGCTTTGTTTTTCTCTTGCTGAATTGTCCGCTGCCTCTCGAGCTTGCGTTCCATACCTTTACTGAACAGGCTTGAGAGCTTGCCAAACAGAGCCATGCTTTATTTTGCCTCCAACCACGTCCGGCCAAAGCCGACCTCGGCAACCAGCGGAATTGAAAACTCCACTGCTCCTTCCAAGGCATTCTTCAACAGTGTGGCAGTTGCGTCCACCTCTTCGCGTGGACATTCCAACACCAGTTCGTCATGAACCTGCAAAAGCATCTCGGCCCTGAGGTCGCTTTGCGCCAATGCCGCTGCCACGCGCAGCATGCCGAACTTCATAATATCGGCAGCTGTGCCTTGAATCGGTGAGTTGATAGCGATGTTCTCGAGTGCTTTGACCTCTCCAGGATTAAACGCCCGTGACAAGTCCACCGGCCTCGGTCGTCCAAAAAAGGTGTGAACCACTCCCGTGTCGCGCGCCTTCTGCCGCTGCGACTCAAGGTAGCGGTAAACCCCTGCAAAGTTCAGAAAGTAACGTTCGATAAACGACTTGGCCTCGGTCAGCGGGATTTTTTGCTCACGCGAAAGCCTCTGCGCCCCCATCCCATAGATGATTCCGAAGTTGATTGTCTTTGCGTTTCCGCGCTCTTCGGCCGTCACCTGCTCAGGGCTTTTACCGAGAATTTTAGCCGCCGTCTGCCGGTGAATATCGGCGCCCGACTTGAATGCGGCGATCATCGCTTCATCGTGTGCAAGATGTGCCATCACGCGCAATTCCACCTGCGAATAGTCAATCGATATGATGACCTTCGAAGGATCGGAGGCACAAAAGGCCTGCCTGACTTTTTTACCGAGTTCCGTGCGCACGGGAATGTTCTGCAAGTTGGGATCACTGCTCGAAAGACGGCCGGTCGCGGTGCCGATTTGATGGAAGCTGGTGTGGATTCTGCCCGTCGACGACTTAACCAACTGCGGGAGAACCAAAATATAGGTGC
>JBEDKY010000316.1:0-4377 GCA_041171905.1 Pseudomonadota bacterium | reverse complement strand
GGTTCAAGGTTGCCGTGGGTTTGCTCGCAGCGTGCGTACTGGTCCTCGTCGGTGGTCGGCTTTTGACTCAGGAAACAGCTGTGACGAACGACACGGACGAGACACAATCTGCAGCGCAGGAGACCTCCGCTGCCGACAGCGTGACGGGGTCGAGTGGCTCGGAGTCAGCTTCGACAACGCCCGCGCAAGCCTCCGCTGTATCGGGTGAGAATCCCGCACAGGCCACTCAGGCGAACGTTGAGCAAAGTGCTGCAGCAGTAGATACAAGCATGCAGACTGCAAAAACGGGTTCTGTGCCGACTTCTCCGTCAGAGCAGACCGCCACAAGCCCCGCCAGCTCGGCAAATGTCGATAACGCTTCATCCCAAACCTCAGAGCCCGTTTCGCCGGCTGTCGCGACAGCGACCAATGCTGCAACCACAGAGGAGGCAGCGCCAGCAAACACAGAGGAGACTGCTGCCAAGCCAGTGAGTAAATTGAACGCCGCAGGCGCGGTTGCGGCGGTGCTCACACTGACCGAACCGATTGAGATTCAAGTGACCGCCGATGGCCAAAGGGTCTACGCGGGGCGGCATGAGGCCGGAAAGATCGACATTAAATTTAACAAACGCGCTGAAATTTTTGTCCAAGACGGTTCCAAGGCGAAACTGAAGTATTCGGGCTGGGAGCACGGCGCGCTCGGGCAGGCGGGTCGCAAGCGTCGCATCGTTCTGAATGCCGATACCTTTTCCTCGGGTCGACCCTAAAAAGGCGGCATCGCCGGTTGATAGATTGCTAATTTCAAGACACTCTGGGCTCACTTTTCACAGGTGAGCTTTTTCTATGACTGAAACAACTTCCGCCCGTCGCAATCGTGAAAAAATCGAGCGCCTCGCTTCGCAGATTCTCCTCTATAAAGAACTCTATTATTTGGGCCGTCCTGCTGTCACCGACGAAGCCTATGATGCACTTGAGAACGAGTTGCGCGCCCATGACCCGTCACACCCTGCACTTCAATTTGTTGGTTATCAGATCCGCGAATCTGCCCAGAAAGTCGCACACAAGCCGCCGATGCTCTCACTTGCAAAAAGCTACGAGAGCGCTGATCTCTCCGATTTTGCGGCGGGTCGTCCGGTTGTGGTGAGCGATAAAGTTGATGGCATGGCGATGGCACTTGAGTTTGATTTCAATGGCCGATTGATGCGTGCAAGCACGCGTGGCAGCGGCACACTGGGAGAAGATGTGACCGCACATGTGATGCATGTGCTGAGCCTGCCAAAGCACATCACGCTGCCGAGTGAGTGGGTTGATTTGCGCCTTGAAGTGCGCGGTGAAATGTATTTTCCCATCAACGAATTTGCACCTTTTTCTGAACGCTTTGACAGCTATCGCAATGCAGTTCCCGGGACTTTCGGTCGCAAAGAAGTTGATGAGGCGATTGAGGTTTTGAATGTTCTGAGATTCAGAGCTTACGATTTTATTGTGTTCAGAAAGTCTGATGCACAGCCAGCTGGCGAAATTCTCTCGGTTGTGCAAACTGCCGGATTTGATCACAACGGAATCTGCAAAGGATATTTCTCGAAACTGAAGTTTCTCCAGACACTCGGTTTTGACACGGGCATTCCCGAAAAAACGACTGAACTCGTCTTCCCTGAAAAAGAAGATTCACAGCTTGCTGAGCGTGTTCTGAGCGCATTTTCCCAAACCCGCGATCATCAGATTGATGGAATTGTCATTCGGCTCAATGATGAGGAATTGTTTGAAGCGCTCGGTACGACAAGTCATCATCCACGCGGAAGTCTTGCGTTCAAACAGGAAAGCGAAAGTGCGGTGACCGAGATTCTTGCGATTGAAACGAGTATCGGTCGCAGCGGAAAAGTCACATTCCGTGCGCAGGTGCGGCCCGTTCAGCTCTCGGGTGCGCAAATCTCGTACGCAACATTGCATAATGCTGAATTCATCCGAAGTGGTGGTTATGCGCCGGGGGCTCTTGTCAGAATCACCCGCAGTGGTGAAGTCATTCCCTCCATCATTGGTTTGGAGAAGGAGGCCGAAAGAGCATATGAGCTCCCAACGACTTGTCCCTGTGGTTATTCGCTCACGGTGAGTGGTCCCGATCTCTATTGCTCTCAGCCTCTACTCTCTTGCCCTTCGAAGGATCAGGAAAGCTTTTTGTATTTTGCTCAGACGCTGGAAATTCAGGGGCTATCAGAGAAAACCATCGCAAAATTGCGTGAGGCTGGCCTGTTGAAGACGCCCGCAGATTTCTTCAAGCTGAACGTTGATGACATTTTGTCGCTTGAGGGTTTTGCGAGGAAGTCGGCAGAGAATCTTGTTGCATCTATCAATCAGAAAAAAACAATTCCCCTCAGTGTGTTTCTTGCATCACTTGGCCTTAAGCGGGGCGGCATCGTCAAATGCAGAGAAGTTGCAGCGCGATTTTCAACTCTGGATAGAGTTCTGGCAGCAGGTGCCGAAGAGCTCGCCGTTGAGCGCGGATGGGCGGGAAAGTCGGCAAGCGACTTTGTTGAATCGCTGCAATCACGCAGGACGTGGATCGATCAATTGTTGAACTTTGTCACTGTTGAAGCTGATACCACGGCACAAGAGCGGGCACATCTAGCGGACCATCCGCTTGCGGGAAAAAGTATTTGCATCACTGGCGCATTGTCGCAGCCGCGTGAGATTTATGCACGGAAGTTGGAAAAGCTGGGTGCCAAGGTTGCCAGCTCGGTCAGTGCCAAAACAAGTTATTTGGTTTGTAATGAGGAGTCGGGTTCGTCGAAATACGTTCAGGCAAAGAAACTGGGCATTCCGATTTTGACGGAAGCCCAGTTGGTTGAAATGCTATCGTGACTCTTGCTAATCGAGCTCAGGGCGAGGGAGAAATCCCACCCGTGCTGAGCAGCATCTGGTCGTGGAAATTTTTTCTTACATTGATGAAATTGCGGTTGAACTTTTGGTCGCGGGAATTGATGCCTTGTCCGAAGGGTGTCCGGACGGAACCCTCGATGGTTGCGTCGTCAAAGTTTACCTCTGTTTTCGATTTATATTTCACGGCTTTACTGTTTTCGAGGCTCTTTCCGCCGCCCTTGCGCTGAGCTACAGCGGCTCCCGAGCTCAGCGCAATGAGCAACGTGCCGAAAGCAATGAGGTTTTTAAGACAGGTCATATCGCCCTCCTTACCTGACCACTTATCGGATTTTATCAAAAAATCTCAAAGTGTGGGTCTTGGCCTTCATGAATGCTGACACTCGCCTGCCTTTTGTCGGCACAGTGAGATTGGCCGACTCGGTGAGCCGCGCTCTGAGAAATTCCGTCAATGCAGAGAGGATTAGCACTTCGATGGCGATGACCACTGACGGCGATAGACCGTTCACGAAAAACGAGTCTGCAGTGCGCCGGTAACCTCCATGTTCAACTGGGTTTGCGAATGTCCGCGCTGTGTAAAGCAGAATCTCGAGACCCCACTGAAGCATTTGCTGACATGCAAGACCGAGGCCAGCGGCATCAAGCACGACGGATAGGCAGATGCCAAGCGCAGCTGGAGTGATGATGAACATGACGCAAGGACCTGCAATAATGTTTGCCAGCACTTTTTCAAAGATATTTCCTGCAGGCCAGAAGGGAATGGTCAGCAAGGACATCAACGCACTCGTCAGTGACACAGATAAAATCGACAAGGATATGTTCACAGATGCAGGAGTAGATATGAATCTTGCGGGCAGCGGACTGTTATCCGGATTTGGCATAGTTCTCGTGTGATCTATTCGCATCAGCAAAGCGAGAAGTTGTGAGACAAAGACACTTGTCAGCGCTCCCAGTGCAGACAAGAGGAACGACAGATCGCGAACGGGGTTGTGCAACAAAAGCCAACCCAAGCACCAGGGAGAGGCGAGCAATAGAGCACGTGTCTTGCCAGTGGATTTGTGACGGCCATCACAGCTGAGCAGCAGCAGGGATCGCGCACAAAGTGTGAGATGGTTTGCAAGTGCGCGAGCGAGTGCGCCACTGCTCTGATACAATCCAACGAGAAAAAATATGACGAGAGTGTGCAGCAGTCCTGACGCAAAGCGCAGGACCACCAGCCATTTGAATGCGTTTTGCAATTTCAAACTGCGCATGCAGGCGACAATCAACAACAGGATGAGCAATGAAATAGTTGCAGCGGCGGGAGCTGTTTGTCCGCCGGAGATGGCGAGCAGATGTGCGAGTCCAGATTGTTCGAACTCCTCGCGCAGGAGCGGGTCCTGAATTTTTTCGTTGATGAGAAAGTTTTCCCGCAGTTCGTCAATTTCTGCACCTTGTCCTTTGCGGGACAGACTCTCGATGCGAATGTGCCCAAAGAATGGCTCATCAGCCCAGCGCTTCAGGGGTGGCTCGCGCGCTGTTTTCTGC